>NZ_DAINST010000044.1:0-6144 GCF_036741115.1 Dietzia sp. | reverse complement strand
CCTTGATCTGCATCGCCACGCCGAAGGCCGCGATCTGCGCGTTGGTCGCCGCGCCACCCATGATCTCGCGCATCGCCCAGGACGAGTGTTCGCGACCGATGGCCTCGCCCCCGACGAGCGCGCCGAGGACGCTCTTCCACGTGGGACTGCCCGTCGTCGACACCTTCATCGAATCGGCCATGGTCTCTCCCGTCGTGGACATCTCGGACTGACTCTCCTTATTCTCCCCTTACCCCCAGCGGTTTCGCATGGCGGGTCCCCGACGCGCACACTCCGCGGGCCACGCGCGCACCCGAATACCCACCGTCCTGCCGACTCTCTTGCGCCTGTGACTGCCATGAGAATCTGGTTCCAGGCGTGAACCTGAGCACTTATCCCCCCTTTTTGGACGGGTGAGCTGGGAAAACTCGGCACGTTTCTTAGGAAACCGGGGGTCGATGCAGCGAGCGGAACACAGAGACGTCATACTTCTAGTTGTGACGAGCGCAGTTGGAAATTCAGAAGCGGCCATTGCCCAGCGAGTGCATTCGCTGAACCGGCCGAACATGGTCAGCATGGGCACCATCATCTGGCTGTCCCAAGAACTCATGTTCTTCGCGGGTCTATTCGCCATGTACTTCGTGTCGAAGGCGAATTCCGGCGGGGACTGGGCAAACCAGGCGGCACAGCTCAACGTGCCCTACGCACTGGTGGTGACAGTCATCCTGGTGGCGTCCTCATTCACGTGCCAGATGGGCGTCTTCGCCGCGGAGAAGGGCGATGTATTCGGCCTTCGCCGTTGGTACTGGTTGTCCGCCTTCATGGGCCTGGTCTTCGTCTGTGGCCAGCTCTACGAGTACTACAACCTCGTACACGAGGGCGTGACCATCTCGGCGAGCGTCTACGGTTCGGCGTTCTTCATCACCACCGGCTTCCACGGGCTACACGTCCTCGCCGGCGTGATCGCGTTCGTGGTCCTCATCGCGCGTACGCACATGAGCAAGTTCACGCCCGCGCAGGCCACCGCAGCCATCGTGGTCTCGTACTACTGGCACTTCGTCGACCTGGTCTGGATCGGACTGTTCTCGACCATCTACTTCATCCAGTAAGAGGCTCGCGTACCTCGCCGCCATATCCCCTCTAGGCCCACTTTTCGTAAGGGATCTCAGATGAACTCACCTCAGCTGCCCCAGGAGGACAGGTCCGCAACGGACTCGCCGTCCAAGGCACGCCGGCGCTCCAGCTCTCGGCGCAGGAAGGCCGCAGGCGCACTCGTCATCGCCGCCGGCCTGGTCGGCGCGGGCGCCTTCGCCGCCGCCGTCACGCCCGACCCGCAGGTCGCCACGGCGCAGATGGACGATGCCGCCCTCATCGCCGAGGGCAAGGCCCTCTACGACGTCTCGTGCATCACCTGCCACGGCGCGAACCTCCAGGGTGTGGAGGATCGCGGCCCCTCGCTCAATGGTGTCGGCTCGGGTTCCACCTATTTCCAGGTGCACTCCGGCCGCATGCCGATGAAGGCCAACGAGGCCCAGGCCGAGCGCAAGCGCCCGCAGTACAACGAGGAGCAGACGCTCGCCCTCGCTGCGTTCGTCCAGTCGCACGGCGGCGGCCCGGAGATCGTCTTCGACTCCAACGGTGAGGTCGCGCAGGAGTCCCTGCGCGGCGCCAGCGGCGAGGCCTCGACGGAAGACATCGCGCGCGGCAGTGAGCTCTTCCGCCTCAACTGCGCCTCCTGCCACAACTTCACCGGCCGCGGCGGCGCGCTCTCGGGCGGCAAGTTCGCACCGATCCTCGATCCGGCGAACGAGCAGGAGCTGTACCAGGCCATGCTCAACGGGCCGCAGAACATGCCGAAGTTCTCCGATCGCCAGCTCACGCCCGATGAGAAGAAGGACATCATCGCCTTCATCCGCTCGAACGCCGAGACCCAGAGCCCCGGCGGTTACGCCCTTGGTGGGCTCGGCCCGGTCACCGAGGGTGCGGCCATGTGGTTTATCGGAATCGTCGCGCTCGTCGGCGCGACCCTTTGGATCGGAACGCGTTCATGAGCGAAGTAAGGAAGCCAAGCGCAGCAGAAGTCGACCGGATGAGCGAATACGAGCTCGTCGAGCTCGGAACCACGCTCGACGGCGTCGAGATCGCCCACCGCGAGCCCCGCTGGCCGGAGGACATCCACACCCGCGCCGAGAAGCGCGCGGCCGCCGGCGTCACCTTCTGGTTCGCGCTCGCAGGACTCCTCGCCCTGGCGTTCATCGTCATCTACATCGCGTGGCCCTGGCACTACAAGGGCTTCCAGGACAGCGGTTACGGCCTCTATTCGCTGTACACCCCGCTCCTCGGCGTCACGCTCGGTGGTGCGATCCTCGCCATCGGCATCGGCGCGGTGCAGGTAACGAAGAAGTTCATCCTCGCCGAGGTCACCGTCCAGACTCGCCACGACGGCCCGTCCGACGAAGTCGACCGCAAGACGATCGTCGCGGAGCTCAACAACGCGTGGAAGACCTCGACCCTCGGTCGCCGCAAGGCGATGATGGGCGCGCTCGCCGCGGGCGGCGGCCTCATCGGCCTCGCCGCGATCATGCCGCTCGGCGGCATGATCAAGAACCCGTGGAAGCGCCACGAGATGACCATCTCGGGTGACGGCACCCTCCACACCACCGGCTGGACCCTCGCTTCGAACAACCGCCCCGACGGCATGCCGGCGCAGAAGGTGTACCTCGGCCGCGACACCGGTCGCGTCTTCCCCGAGGGCCACCCGCCCGAGGGCGTCGGGCGCCTCGAGCGCCTGCACGTTAACGATCTCTCCGCCGGCGCGCTCGAGACCGTGTTCCCGCTCCCCGCGAGCGAGCTCGGCAACTTCGAGGAGCACATGTCCTCAATCCACGGTGGCCGCAACTCGGTGATGCTCTTCCGGCTTCGTCCCGAGGACAGCGCGAAGGTCATCAAGCGCGAGGGCCAGGAAAACTTCAACTACGGCGACCTCTACGCCTTCTCGAAGATCTGCACGCACGTCGCCTGCCCCACGTCGCTCTACGAGCAGCAGACGCAGCGCATCCTGTGCCCCTGCCACCAGTCGCAGTTCAATCTGCTCGAGTACGCCAAGCCCGTCTTCGGCCCGGCCGCGCGCGCCCTGCCGCAGCTGCCGATCGCAGTGGACGAGGATGGATACGTTGTCGCCAACGGCGACTTCATCGAGCCCGTCGGACCGGCCTTTTGGGAGCGTAAGTCATGAGCAAGACCACTATGAGTTCACGGGCAGCGGGCGTAGCAGACGAGCTCGACTCCCGTTATACGATGGCCGGCGGCCTTCGCCAGCAGATGAACAAGGTCTTCCCGACCCACTGGTCGTTCCTGCTCGGCGAGATCGCGCTGTACAGCTTCATCATCCTGCTGGTCTCGGGCGTCTACCTCACGCTGTTCTTCGATCCCTCCATGTCTAAGGTCATCTACGAGGGTGCGTACCAGCCGCTCAACGGCATCGAGATCTCCAAGGCCTACGAAACCGCACTCGACATCTCCTTCGAGGTGCGCGGCGGCCTCTTCGTGCGGCAGATCCACCACTGGGCCGCGCTGCTGTTCGTCGCCTCGATGGTCGTCCACATGCTCCGCATCTTCTTCACCGGCGCGTTCCGTCGTCCGCGCGAGGCGAACTGGACCATCGGCTGCGTCATGCTGCTGCTCGGCATCGTCGAGGGCTTTCTCGGCTACGGCCTCCCGGACGACCTTCTCTCCGGCACCGGCCTCCGCATCACCTCCGGCATCATCCTCTCGATGCCGGTCGTAGGCACCTGGCTGCACTGGATGATCTTCGGCGGAGACTTCCCCGGCGAGATCATGATCCCGCGCTTCTACGTCCTGCACGTGCTCATCATCCCGGCGATCCTGCTCGCGCTCATCGCCGCGCACCTCGCGCTCGTCTGGTACCAGAAGCACACGCAGTTCCCCGGGCCGGGCCGCACCGAGAACAACGTCGTCGGCATCCGCATCATGCCGGTGTTCGCCGTCAAGTCCATCGGCTTCGGCGCGATTACCATCGGCCTGCTCTGCCTCATGTCGGGCGTCTTCACGATCAACGCCATCTGGAGTCTCGGCCCATACAATCCGTCGCACATCTCCGCTGGCTCCCAGCCCGACTGGTACATGCTGTGGACGGAGGGCGGCGCTCGAGTGTTCCCCGCGTGGGAGCTCTACCTCGGCAACTACACGATCCCCGCGGTGTTCTGGGTCGCCATCGTCCTCGGCGTCATGGTCGGGCTCATGTTCGCCTACCCGATGCTCGAGGCGAAGTTCTCCGGCGATCACTCGCACCACAACCTGCTGCAGCGCCCGCGTGATACGCCGGTTCGCACGGCGTCGGGCATGATGGCCGTCACGTTCTACGTGATCCTCGTGCTCATGGGCTCGAACGACCTCATCGCGTACCACTTCAACATCTCGCTCAACGCGACCACGTGGGCCGGCCGCATCGGTCTGATCCTGCTGCCGCCGATCGTGTACTTCTTCACGTACCGCATGTGCATCGGCCTCCAGCGTTCCGACCGCGAGGTCCTCGAGCACGGCATCGAGACCGGCATCATCATGCGCCTGCCGCACGGTGAGTTCGTCGAGGTCCACCAGCCCCTCGGCCCGGTGGACGAGCACGGACACCCGGTTCCGCTCGAGTACCAGGGCGCCCCGATCCCCAAGCAGGTCAACCAGCTCGGGCTCACGGGCAAGCCGCCGTACGGCGCGCTCACGGCTGATCCCGAGGACGAGGCCATCGCGCTCCACGAGCACGACGAGCGCTCAGAGGAGGGCGAGCACGAGACCCTCAAGGGCCTCGTCGAGCGCCTCAAGTCCGACGAGCACTCGCGCTAGCGGCCCGACCGCAGCGCACAGCAGAGCGGGGCGCGACCGGAATTCCGGTCGCGCCCCGCTTTTCATTTCTGCGTACGCCGTGCGTCGTATGTCGTGCGTCGTGTGCCGAGGCTATTGCGCTCCTCCATACGACCCGAACGACCACTCGTTGCCCTCGGGATCGGCGAGTGACGCTCCCCTACCGCCGTAGTCCTGATCCTCGGGTTCGGCCACCGATCGGGCACCGGCCTCGATACCCCTGGCGTAGACGGCGTCGACTTCTTCGTCGGTGTCCACCACCACGTAGCACTTCGCCTTTCCCACGGAATCCACGCTAGCGTGCGAGTTCCCGGGGCGGACGGATCCGAACATCACCCCTCCGTTATCCCGCCATCGGTACTCGGCGTGCATCACGATGTTCGGATCCTCGGGGTCCGTGTAGACACCCTGACGCACGAACCCGAGGGCCTCGAGGAAACGCTGGGCGCCGGCGGCGTCGGCATAGGTGAGCGAATGGAACAGTTGAGGGTGGCTGGCGGTCTGATCTGTCGAGCCCGTGTGGCCCGTGCTGTCCTGTGTCATGCCTTCGATCATCGTCCTCGCTGCGTCCCGGTGTCGTGAAGAATTGGGAACTCTTGCTCGGCGCTGGGCGATTGCCCCGCGAGGGCTCGCCATTCCCGCGACAGGTGGGGCTGATCGGCATACCCGGCGAGCTGCGAGGCCTCGGCCAACGTACTCCCCATCCGGACCAGAGCCCTCGCCCTGGAGAGTCGTGCAACGCGGCCTAGCTGCTTGGGGGTGATTCCGATCTCCGCCGTCAGACGAGTCCCGAGGTGGCGGCGAGACCAGCCGACCTCCCGCGCGGTCTCCCCGACGCTGCTACCCGCGCAGAGGAGACGCCACGCGCGTTCGATGTCCGCCGGGATGCTCGCGTGGTCGAGTCGATCGCGATGGTCGAGTCGCTCGAGACGCTCGAGGAGCAGCGATTCGAGGAGCTCGAGGCGCCGCCACCGGTCCTGCACCTCCGAGAGGCGCTCGTGCTCGGTCCTGCTGATCCCGTGCGGCAGTGCTGCAAGGGGCACGATCTCGCGCGCTACCGCGGCGATCGGCGCCCCGAACAACACTCGGAAGCCCAACGGCGTCGGATCGAGCTGGATTCCGCGCTGCGTGCCGTGTGTCCGGATGAGCGACGGCCGCACGTGCAATCCGGCGACCGTTGTCCATAGGCGCTCCGAGGTCGTCTCGCCCGACCACCCCACGTCGAGCGGATCCTCGAAGGAGAGGATTACGGTGCCGCTCGCAGAGGGGACGCCGTAGTGGACGGAC
>NZ_DAINST010000043.1:0-25698 GCF_036741115.1 Dietzia sp. | reverse complement strand
CATGACGGCGACGAGCAGGTTCTTGCCCAGCGCCATCTCGCCGTTCTCGGTCGCGGGACCATCGGCGAGCACCTGTCCGACCTCGACGCGGTCGCCCTCGTCCACGATCGGCTTCTGGTTCGAGCAGGTTCCCTGGTTGGAACGCGCGAACTTGTTGAGGCGGTAGGTCTGGCGGCCGCCGTCGTCATCCATGACGGTGATGTAGTCGGCGGAGACCTCCTCCACCACGCCGGCAGCCTCATTGACGATGACGTCCCCGGCATCGACGGCGGCGCGGAGCTCCATGCCCGTGCCCACGAGCGGGGACTCGCTGCGCACCAGCGGCACGGCCTGACGCTGCATGTTCGCGCCCATGAGCGCGCGGTTGGCGTCGTCGTGCTCGAGGAACGGGATCATCGCGGTGGCGACGGAGGTCATCTGCCGGGGCGAGACGTCCATGTAGCCGACCTCGGAGACCGGCACCTCTTCGACGTCGCCGTACTTCTTGCGCACGAGGACGGTCTCGGTGGAGATGTTGCCATCGGCGTCGAGAGGCGTGTTCGCCTGCGCCACGATGTGGCGGTCCTCTTCGTCTGCGGTGAGGTAGTCGACATCGTCGGTGACCTTGCCGTCGACGACGCGACGGTAGGGGGTCTCGATGAAGCCGAAGGGGTTGACCCGCGCGTACACCGAGAGCGAGCCGATGAGGCCGATGTTCGGGCCCTCAGGGGTCTCGATCGGGCACATGCGGCCGTAGTGCGACGCGTGGACGTCGCGGACCTCGAGGCCCGCGCGCTCGCGCGACAGACCGCCCGGGCCCAGCGCCGACAGGCGGCGCTTGTGGGTGAGGCCCGAGAGCGGGTTGTTCTGGTCCATGAACTGCGAGAGCTGCGAGGTTCCGAAGAACTCCTTGAGCGCCGCGGTGATGGGCCGGATATTGATGAGGGACTGCGGGGTGATCGCCTCGGAGTCCTGGGTGGTCATCCGCTCGCGGACGACGCGCTCCATGCGGGACAGGCCGACGCGGACCTGGTTCTGGATGAGCTCGCCGACCGTGCGCAGGCGACGGTTGCCGAAGTGGTCGATGTCGTCGACCTCGACGGGGACCTCGCGGCCGCCCTCGAGCTGCATCGAGGACTCGGCGGCGTGGAGACGCACGAGGTACTCGATGGTCGCGGCGATGTCCTCGCGTGTGAGGGTCGAGGTGGCGTCGAGCTCCGGATCCGGGAGACCGAGCTTGCGGTTGACCTTGTAGCGGCCGACGCGCGCGAGGTCGTAACGCTTGTCCTTGAAGAACAGGTTGTCGAGCAGGGCCACCGCGGCGTCGCGCGTCGGCGGCTCGCCCGGGCGCAGCTTGCGGTAGATCTCGAGGAGCGCGGCGTCGGTGTCCTCGACGTTGTCCTTCTCCAGCGTGGACATCATGATCTCGGAGAAGCCGAAGCGCTCCTTGATCTCGGACTCGGTCCAGCCAAGAGCCTTGAGGAAGACCGTGACCGACTGGCGGCGCTTGCGGTCGATGCGCACGCCGACGGTGTCGCGCTTGTCGACGTCGAACTCCAGCCACGCGCCGCGCGACGGGATGACCTTGACGGAGTGCACGTCGCGCTCCGTGGACTTGTCGCGGCTGCGGTCGAAGTAGACGCCCGGCGAACGGACGAGTTGCGAGACGACGACACGCTCGGTGCCGTTGATGATGAAGGTGCCCTTCGGGGTCATCATCGGGAAATCGCCCATGAACACGGTCTGGGACTTGATCTCGCCCGTCTCGGTGTTCTCGAACTCGGCGGTGACGAAGAGCGGCGCCTCGTAGGTGAGGTCCTTCTCCTTGCACATATCGATCGAGGCCTTGACCTCTTCGAAGTAGGGCTCGGAGAACGAGAGCGAGAGGGAGCCCGAGAAGTCCTCGATCGGGGAGATCTCGGTGAGAATGGCGTCGAGGCCGCTCTCTAGGTTGGTGACACCGCGGGCGGCGGCGGCCTCGGCCCAGCGGTCGGAACCGATGAACCACTCGAAGGACTCGGTCTGGAGATCGAGGAGCCCCGGAACGGGGAGGGGTTCGTTGATTTTCGCGAACGATACGCGCCTGGGTGCCCCAGGAACAGTGGAGACTGACTTGGTCTGGCGGGAGACTGCCAAGATGGGTCCTTCCAGCACCTCACGTGTCCGCGACCTGCGGACACAGCTAGTTGTTTTCGGCGAGCAGAAAACCGGCGTTCACGGGCCGCACATACCCCCGCTATATGAGGCAGTCCACGGCAATTTCTGCAGGTCGATCGTCCGTTCCTCCCCTGCTGCGGCCGGCCGAGACCGGCGGCGGGACGAGCGAGCGGACGAGGACTACACCTGCGAAACCTTGCCGGGTGCCCGGTGAGGGGCACCGCAACTCGAGCACGGAGCTCAAGAAATGGAAACGACGAAATGAAGCCAGCGCAACGACCCACTATAGCCATGGACCTGGCCTGTGTAAATAGCTCGCGAACGATGCCTCCGGATACCCCCGAAAGGGCGAACCAACCGTGGCAATCGGTCCGAGTTCCGCGATGCCGACGCAGCTCCGCTTCCCATACGCACACGCTCCACGGGCGGCTGGCTGAGCACCCGGAGCCGGGCGGCGATCCCGCGGCGAGCGCCGAGCGTGGTGCTGCACCGCGTGCGGGATCCGCCGAGGCGGAAAGTGGCCGAGACGACGAATCGCGCGTCACGAACACGTTAAGAGTGAACTGTGACGCGCGATTCGTCAAGCCCTTTCTTCGGCAAGTCGCGCCGCCGGGGCCGGGAGGAGATGCAGAGGCTAGCTCGGCAGGTCCGGGATGGAGGAGAGTTTCCAGGTCCCGTCGACATTCTGCAGCTGGAGCAGGTACGTGCCGACGGTCTCTCCGGCATCCTTCCCGTCCTGGGTGACAGAAACGTTCTCCACCACGAGGACCTCTGCACGGTCGCCCTGCAGGTAGCTCACTCCGGCGTTCTGGACCTCGGCGGTGACCTTGGTCTTCGACTGCTTGTACGTATCGGCGAGCTGGTCCCAGCTCTTGTCGAGCTCGGTCTCGAGGTTCGGAGTGACGATGTCGGGGATCGCGGCCTTGTACTGATCGAGCGTCTCGTAGTCCACCGAGACGAGCTGCTTCGCGTTCGCGGCCGCGGCGGTGGCCACCGCGGTGGTGTCCTCGTCGTCGACGAAGGCCTCGTTGTCGAAATCAACCCCGGGCTTCGTGTGGAGCACGAACGCGGCGATGAGGAGCGCGACTCCGATGATCGCCGCGGCGATGGACAGCCCGCCGATGAGCTTCCGGCGGCCCGGCTTGGCCGCGGCCTTCGACTCGCGGACTTCGGCGGAGTCGCCGGCTGCAGCGCTCGCGGTGGCGGCGTCGAGCCGGCGCTGGGCATCGGCGATCTTCTTCTGCGACTTCGCCTCGCGCTTGGCTTCCTTGCGGCGGGCCTTCTCGGCTTCCTTGTCTGCCTTCGGCTCCGCTTTTTCGCGATCGGCCTTCTTCTCGGGCTCTGCGACGGCAGCCTCGGGCTTATCGGCCTTCGTGGCAGTGTCTCCGATAACCTTGTCGTCCGCTGCCTTGCCCTCGGCAGGCTTCGCGTCCGCTGCCCTCTCGCCCGCAGGCTTCGCCTCGGCGGCCGACTCGGCCTTCGATGCGCTCGACTTCTCGCTCACGGACTTCTCGATCTTCTCGACCTTCTCGGTATTCTTCGGGTCCTTCGGGTCCTCGGACCCGCCCGGCTTGTTCGCGGCCATCTCTAGTTCCCTCCGCTCTTCGCCGTGGACGAGGCCGGGGCCTTCGAGGACGTCGGCGCCGCGGATGATGCGGGCGCCCCGCTCGACTTCGCCGCCGAGCTCGGAGCGGCGCTCGCGCCACTCCCCTGGTCGGCGCCCGATCCCTGCGCACCGGACTCGGCCCCGTCGAGCTCCTGCACGGACTGCGAGGAATCGCCGACCGGCACCTGTACGCCCACGGGCACGAGATCGGCGACCTTCCAACGGTCGTCCTCCCGCTGGAGCTCGACGCGCGCGGCCTGGCGCCCGGAAACGCCGGGCATGTCCTTGCGCTCGGAGCTCGCCGTGTAGATGAGCACGACCGTCGCGGTGCCCAGATCGTCGTCGACCGCGGTGAGCGCGGCGTTCGAGACCTCGGCCTTCGTGGTCGCGCTCTGTTCGGTGATCTTCTGCTTGATCTGGTCCGCGTACTCGTCCTGCTGCGCGAGGAACGCGCCGGTCGAGTCCTCACGGAGCCGCTGCTGGTCCTCTTCCACCGTGTCGCTGGTAAAGGACATCGAGTTGATGACCACCTGCGAGGCCACGTCGAGGACCTGATCACGCACTTCGGACATGTGCTGCTCTTGGCGGGCGTGGCTGTATTCGATGCCCTTCCAGACCACCCCGGCGATTCCCGCGGCGAGAATGACGACGGACGCCGCAGCCAACCAGGGCAGCGCGCGCCCCTTCTTCTTCGGCTCGGCGTTCGCTTCGCCAGCCGCCGAATCCGCCTCCGCGTCTTCGTCTTTTCCCGCAGCCTCGGCTTTATCTGCGCTCTTGGCCGTTCCTGCTGCCTTGGCTTTGTCTGCAGCCTCGGTCTTTTCTCTCGCAACGGTCTCCGAGCTCGACTCGGTACCCGACGCAGTCGCCGCTTCTGCTGCGACCTCGGGGTTTTCGGGCTTCTCCCCTGGCGTCTTTCCGGACGTCTTCTCGCCCGGCTTGTCCTCGTTCGTGCTCACTTTGCTCCTTGCACCGCCAACGCGGGATCAGCGGCCTGTATTCGTCCACGGCGTCCGCCGTCATACTGCGTCTCTTGCGGCGACACGCCCGCACCACCCTAAGGCAGGGAAAAGCGGCGGGCGACGCGAATCGCGGTGCTCTCAGGACACCGTGACCCTGCCCGCCGCTTCGCGCGGCCGTGTTACGCCCCGCTACTGCCCCGTGCGCGGGACCATGCCCTGCCACTCGGCGAGCTGCTGCGCGGCCGGCGAGAGGTTGAGGACATCCGGCTGTACCTTCGGCTTCGAGTCCCACGGCTGCGGGACGGTCGGGTCGGCGAGATCGGCGTTGCCGCTGCCGCGGACGCTGGTCATCGAACCCTGCGGGACCTTGCAGGACGCGTCCCAGTTGACCGGGAAATCCTGCTCCTGATAGTCGAAGTCAGGGTTCGCGGCCTTCTGCTGCTTGATAATGTCCTGGGTCCCCTCGTAGCCCTGCGTACACGCCGGCGGGTTGTTCTGCTCGAGGACGAGACCAAAGTGGATCGTGTTGTCGCCCGGCACCACCGTGAGCCCGCCCGCGGCGAGCGCGGGGAGCAGCTGGAGGAGCACGCGGAGTCCGCCGGCCTTCGGATCCACTGCGGCCATCGTGGTCGCGAGGCGATCCGTCGCCACCGTAAGAGCGGGCCCGGACTGGCGCACGAGCTGGCTCGTGGCATCGGCGAACTCGTCGGAGGTTCCGATGAGCGAATTGATGTCCGAATCCGAATCGCGCAACGCCTCGGTGACAGTGCGGAGGTCCTTGCTGAACGAGACGACTTGCGGCGCCTGCTCGGCCTGCGTGTTGAGCACGACCGCGCCGTCCTCGATGAGTCGCTTGAGCTGCGGGAGGGTCTCGATGCCCGTATCAGAGAGCTCGATGAGCGAATCGGCGAGGTTGCGAAGCTCCGGTCCGCGATCGCGGACCGCGTCTCCGAGCTCCTCGACCGTGACCTTGAGCGGGTCCGTGGGGATCGATCGCGTGAAATCGTCGAGATTGGAGAGCAGGTTCTCCACGCGGGCCGGAAGGTCCTCCCGCGAGACAGAGACGTGGTCGCCGTCCTCGAGGAACGGCTCGGAGTCATCGCGCGGCTGGAAATCGACGTACTGCTCGCCGATCGCCGAACGGTTGGCGATCACCGCGCGGGTGTTCGCCGGAACGCGGGTCTTGCCCGAGTCGAGGTCGAGGGTCACCGCGATCCCGTCCTCCGTGAGCTTCATGTCCCCCACCCGACCGATCTCGTTGCCGCGATAGGTCACGGCCGCGTTGGTGAAGATGCCGCCGGAATCGGGCATGTCGAGGGTCACGTGATACTGGTTATACCCGATCATCGCAGGCACACGGACATAGTTGGCCCCCACGTACACGATGCCGAACGCGGCGATGAGGCAGAAGGCGATGAGCTGGTAGCGGATCGATTTCTTCATCGTCTAGTGTCCTTCCGCATCGGCGAGGAGCCCGCCCATGGTCGGCGAGAAGGGACTGAGGCCCGGAGTCTCCGCCGGAGTGGTCGCGCGCTGCATGACCGCCGGCTCCGGGAGCAGGGGCAGCAGGATCGACGTCCGCTTGTCCGGACCGTTGCCGTTGGTCCACGGGTTGTTCGGGTCGTTGGAATACGGGCCCGAGGTGTACTGCGGGTTCGCTTCTATGGGATCGCCCTTGCCCACGCCGAGGTTGGACAGCGTGTTCGCGATGTCGCCGTCGACCGTGAGGAAGACGTTGGTCGAAGAGCCCACGGTCGCGTCGTTGGACGAATCGGGGAACGGGAAGGTCGGGACGATCTTCGTCACCTCGATGAGCCCGGGTGTGAAGTTGGCGAGTTCCTGCAGCACGGGGCGCAGCGCTCGGAGGTCGGCGATGAGGTCATCGCGCGAGCGGAGGAGGACGTCCGAGCCCACCTCGCCGAGCGAGTTGAGCTTGTTGAGCATGTCGACGAGCTGCGGCCGCTGCTCGTCGAGCACCTGAACGCCGGCTGGAAGCTCGTCGAGCGCCGCCTCGATCTGCGGGGTCTGCTCGTTCGCCCTCTTGGACAGTTCGTTGACCCCGTCGATCGCCTTGACAATCGAATCGCGCTGCCGGTTGAGGCTCGCGATGAGATCCGCCGTGGTGTTGAGAGTGGTCTTGAGCTGGTCCTCGCGCCCGTTGGTCATCTGGTTGAGCTCGGCGACGATCGACTGGAGCTGGCTGAGCCCGCCGCCGTTGAGCAGGAGCGACAGCGCGCCGAGCACCTGCTCGATATTCGTCGCCGTGCGAGTCCTGTCCAGCGGGATGTCGTCGCCATCCGCGAGCTTGCCCTGCGGCGCGGCGCCGTCTGGCGAGGAGAGCTCGATGAACTTCTCGCCGAGGATGTTGGTCTGTTGGATCGACGCCACCGCGTTGGACGGAAGGTCGACGTCCGAGCGGACCGTGATGTCGACCTTCGCGTGCCAGCCGTCATCGGTGAGCCCGATGTTCTCTACCCGCCCGGCAGGCAGGCCATTGACCTTGACGCTGCCCTGGCGCACCAGGTCGAGGACGTCGTCGAACTCGACCGACAGGTGCATCGGGTTCGATCCGACATCGGCGCCACCGGGTAGCGGGATGTCCTCGACGCTGGTCGCGCAGCCGGCCGTCATACCCATGACGGAGACGAACGCAATACCTCCGAGGGCGGCCCTCACTCGATTTCTCATCGCGGGTTCCTCTCCGACTCGGGGGCGTTGTTGTAACCCGGCGTGCCCTGCTGGGTCCCGGGGGCCGGAGTCGACTGGGCGAGCTCACCCTGCAGCACGCCGAGCGGCAGGTGCGGGACGGCGTTCTTGAGAGCCTCGTTGCGATCGGTGATCTGGTTCTCGCACTCCTGGATGCCCGCCTGGTCGGTGAGCCCCTTGAAGGCGGGGTTACCGGGCGAGAGCCGCGAGAGGTCCATCATCTTGCAGATCGCACTTGCCGGGCTCTGCGTCTCGGGCAGGACCAACCGCATCTGCAGCGTGCCCGACTCGGAGTCGTACGCCTCGATGAGGTTGGTGAGCGCGTTCGGCGCCTGGGTGAGAATATCCTGAAGCTGGCGCGTCTTGTCCGCCGTGACACCCGACAGGGTCGCGAGCTTTCCGGAGTTCCGCTGGATCACGTCCTGGTTGTTGCGGACGAGGCGGGCGACGTCCGCGAGCGCGAGGGAGACCTCGTGCAGCGCGAGCTGCAGGTTCTCCCTCTGGTTCGCGACCGTCTTGTTGAAGGTCGCGAGCTGGTCGTTGAAAGTGCGTACCTGCTGGTCGTTCTGGGCGAGCATCGTGACGAAGCTCTGCAGGTTGGTGACCGTCCCCGCGAAGTCCTCGCGCGAATCCGAGAGCGCCGTGGCGGCCTTGGAGAGCTGGTCGATCGAGTCGCCGATCGCTCGGCCATTGCCGCCGAGCGTCTTCGCCGAAGACTCGATGACGCGGTTGAGCGAGCCGTCCGAGTTCGCCCCGTCGGGGCCGAGCGACGTGGTGAGATCCTCCAGCGACTTGTAGAGACGGTCGACCTCTACTGGCGTCGAGGTGTTCTCCCGCTCGATGACGGCGCCGGACTCCATCTTCGGGCCGTCCGAGTACGCCGGTAGGAGCTGAACGTAGCGGTCGGGGATGACCGACGGGGTGACCTGGGCCGCCTTCGCGTCGGCGGGAACGTCGACGCCGCGGTTGACGTGCATCTTGACCTCGACGACATCGCCCTTCGGCGTGACCTCGTCGACGCTGCCCGCCTTGACGCCGAGGATCCTCACGTCCGTCCCCGCGGAGACACCGACGGAGTTGTCGAAGTACGCGGTGATGTCCGTGCGGCCCGCGCGGGACCACTGGGTGTAGACGAGCGCGGCGACGGCCACGACGATGATGACCACGATCGCGACGATCCACACCGGGATCTTCTTGTGCAGGATCTTCATGCTCATCAACCCCCCATCGGCTGCTGCATCGGAGCTCTAATACCGGGGATCTCGGGAGCGCCCGGGGGGAGCAGGTTGGTGACCACGGTATCGAACCAACGGCCGGTGCCGAGCACGTTGGAATAGACCTTGTAGAACGGCCCGAGCTGGTCGATGGACTTGCGCAGATCCTGCTCGTGATCGGTGAGGATCCCGAGGGCCTTGTCGAGGTTGTCGAGGGTCGGCCCGAACTGCGCCTCGTTGTCGGCGACGAGCTTGCGAAGCTCCTGCGAGAGCCCGATCGACGAGGCGAGGATGAGCTTGATCGAGTCGTCTCGGTTGTTGAGCTCCGTGAGGAGCTGGCCGGTGCCGTCGATGAGCTTGCGGAACTCCTCGTTCCGCTCCGCGACGATCCGCGAGGATTCCTTGGTCGCCTGGAGGAGGCGCCGCAACTCGTCGTCCCGGCTGGAGATGGTGTTCGACAGGCGCGAGACTCCGTCGATCGCCGTGCGGAACTGGTCCGGGGCGAGGTCCATGGACTCGGACAGGACGTTGAGGGAATCGCGGAGCTTGTCGTCGTCGACTCCCTCGAGCACCTCGGTCGCCTGGCTGAACGCCGTGACGACGTCGTAGGGCGAGGTGGTCCTGTCGAGCGGGATCGTGTCGTCGGCGGAGAGCTTCTCCGTGCCCGCGGGCTCGAGCGCGAGGTACTTCTGCCCCAGCACGGACTTGATCTGGATCGAGGCGCGCGTGTCGTCGCCGAAGAAGGCGTCCTTCGCGCGAAACGAGACCTTGACCTTGTCGCCCTCGAGCGCGACGTCGCTCACTTTGCCGACCTTGACGCCGGCGACCCGGACCTCGTCGTCAGAGGTCAGCCCCGCAGCCTCGGAGAAGTACGCCGAGTACTTCGGACCGGCGCCCACGACCGGGAGAGTGTCGAAGATCGAACTGACGAAGGTGAGCACGAGAATCGTGGCGATGCCGATGACGCCGAGCACGGCGTTGGGGATCCGGTACGTGCCGGCCTTCTTGCCCCTGCGCTTCTTCGGCTTCGGCGCGGCCTTGTCGGTCGTGCCGCCCGGGTTTTTCGGTTTCTTCTCGGCCATCATCACTGTCCCCCTCCCTGTGCCTGTTGGGCCTTCATGCCTTCGGCGGTACACCGCGGCGCGTCGTTCGTGTAGATCGGCTGGTTGAGAGTCGGCGCAGCGAACGGCAGCTGGCCGATGTTCGGCGCCGAGCCCGGCTGCAACTTGATGTCGATGCCGCAGAGGTAGAACTGGAACCACGAGCCGAAGGAGCCGGCGCGGACGAGCTTTTCCGTCGTGACCGGCATGGACTGGAGGACGTCCTCGAGCGTGCCCTTGTTGTCGTTGATGCCCGAGGCGACCTTGTTGAGCGCCGTGAGCGAGTCAGTGACCTCCGGGCGGGTGTTCTGCACAACGTTCTCCGACACCGAGGTGAGATCGGCGAGGGAATCTAGCGAGTCCCCGATGGCCGTCTTGTCCTGAGCGAGCCCGTCGACGAGAGCCGAGGTATTCGTGACCAGCTGGTCGAACTGGTCCTCGCGGCCGTTGATCGTGTCGAGTACCTGGGTGAGGTTGTCGATGACCTCGCCGATGATCTTGTCCCGGTCGGCGAGGGTGTTCGTGAGCGAGCCGATGTCGCCGACAAGCTGGTTGATCGTGCCGCCTTCGCCCTGGAGGACCTTGACCAGAGAGGTCGCGAGCTTGTTGACGTCCTCGGGCTGCAGAGTGGTGAACAACGGCCGGAAGCCGTCGAACAGCGCGGTGAGGTTGATCGCCGGCGTGGTCTGCTCGATCGGCAGCTCCCCGCCGGGCTCGAGACGGTCGCCCGACGCCGGGGTGCCGGGCTCCTGGGTCAACGCGAGGTAGCGCTGGCCGATGAGGTTGCGCAGCTTGAGCGTCGCGTGCGTGTTCTTCGGGATCGAGTCCCGGCCCGACAGCGCGAAGGAGACCTTCGCCTGGTCGTTGTCGTGGAGTTCGACATCCGTGATCCGGCCGACGGCGACGCCGGCGATACGGACCTCGTCGCCCTTCTCCACCTGCATGGCATCGGAGAAGATCGCGCTGTACTCGTCGCCGTCCCCACTGCCGCTTCCGCGGATCGTGTTCGCGAGGATGAGAATGAGGAGCGACGTGATCACGACGAAGATCACGAGCTTGACGAGCGGAGCCATGAGGCTCCGGTTGGATGGGTTCTTGCTCATCGGAAGGACACCTCCGCTCCCCTCAAGGCCGGGGCGCCGAGGCCGGCGACCCAATCGGGAACGGCCTCGGCAGTGGTGCCCTGGGCTGCTCCGTAGATGGTCTGGACTGTCGCCGTCTCGATCGGCGAACCCTCGTAGCCCATCTGCCTGTCGTCGATGCCGGGCGGAAGTGGGCGGTTGGGCTGCTCGGGCACGGCGCGGCCGGGAGCGTCGGGCACCGAGCCGCGGGCGCGGATGCCCGTGACCGCCGGATCGTTCGCCCGCGGGTCGGGAAGCTCATCGAGGTGCGTGTCGCCGGGGTTGCGTGACGGCGGCTGGAAGGCGCCGTCGGCGAGTCCGCCGCCCGGCGACTGCGGGAAGGTCTCGCCCTTCGAGGGGTCGGCCGGCTGGTAGCAGACCGGGCCTCGGTTATCGAAGGCACGCGGCTCGTCCTGGTTGGGGACGTAGCGTCCGCGGGGATTGCCGACCTCGACGGTTACACGGATGCCCGGGCGGTCGGTCCCGACGCCGAGGACGGGATCCGATTTCGCGAGCGCCTGTTGGAAGTTCGACACGGCGCAGCCGAGGGACGGCGAGTAGCGCGCGAGGAGGTCGAGCGTCTGCCGCGAATCGGCGAGGACGTTGATCAGCCGCGGCCTGTTGACCTCGAGGAAGCCAGTGAGGTCGTAAGCGGAGCCGGAGACCGAGCTGATCGACTCGCGGATGTCGTCCTGGCGCTGCACCAGCGTGTTCGAGGTCGTGCGCAGGGCGTCGAGCGAGCTGATGAGGTCCGGGACCGCTTCCGTGTAGGTCTGTGAGAACGTCGCGAGGTCCTGCAGCCCGGACTCGAGGGCCGGGAGATCTTCGTTGATCCCGTCGAAGACCTGGCCGAGCTTCTCGAGGGAGACGCCGATCTTGTCGCCGTTGCCCTCGAGGGCATAGCGCAGCGCGCCCAGGGTCGAGGCCAGCTCCTCCGGCGGAACGGCCTGGAGCACCGGAAGGAGGCCGTCGAGCACGCGGTCGAGCTCGACCGAGTTGCCGCGTTTGTCCATCGCGATGGTGTCGACGTCGTCGAGCGTGCCCGAGCCGCCGCCATCCGGGAGGGTGAGGTCGACGAAGCGCTCGCCGAAGAGGGTCTTGGGGATGAGCCGCGCGGTGGTCTGGCTCGGTAGCTGGTCGACGTAGTCCGGCTGCAGCGCGAGGTCGACACGAACCCCGTTGCCGTCGGGGTGGACACCGAGCACGCGGCCGATATTGACCCCGCGCACCTTGACGTCGGCGTCCTTCGGCAGGGCGTAGCCGACGTTGTCGGTGATGAGGCTGATCCTGTGGACCTTGGTGAAGGCCTTGTTGTACATCGCGATCGACCCGGCGACGAACGCCACGACGATGACGACGAACAGCAGGGCGAGCAGGCGACGGGCCGTCGCTGACATGCGGGTCATCCGGCGATCCTCACGCTCGTCGTGGTGCCCCAGATGGCGAGGCCGATGAAAAAGTTGAGAATTGTGACGACCACGATCGCGGTGCGGACCGCGCGACCGACGGCCGTGCCGACGCCGGCGGGTCCGCCGCTAGCGGTGTAGCCGTAGAAGCAGTGGATCATCACGAGCGCGAAGGCGAAGATGAGCACCTTGAGGAACGAATACAACACGTCCTGCGGTGGCAGGAACAAGTGGAAGTAGTGGTCGAACGCGCCGGTCGACTGCCCCTGGATCGAGGTGTTGACCAGTCTCGTGGCGATGTACGAGGCCATGAGCCCGACCGTGTAGAGCGGGATGACGGCGATGAAGCCGGCGACCACTCGGGTGGACACAAGGTAGGGCACCGAGGGGATACCCATGACCTCGAGCGCGTCGATCTCCTCGGAGATGCGCATGGCGCCGAGCTGGGCGGTGAACCCGCAGCCGACCGTCGCCGACAGCGCGAGCGCCGAAACGACCGGCGCGATCTCGCGAGTGTTGACGTAGGCGGAGAGGAAGCCGGTGAGGACCGAGGCGCCGATCTGGTCGAGCGCCGCGTTGCCCTGCAGACCGACGACCACGCCGGTGAAGCCCGTCATCATGAGGATGACGCCGATGGTGCCGCCGAGAACGGCGAGCACGCCCACGCCGAACGTGACCTCGGCGATGAGCCGGAATACCTCGTGCCGGAAGCCGATGACCGCCTGCGGGATCGAGGCGATCGAGCGCATGTGGAAGGCGAGCTGGTCGCCCAGTGTGTCGATGCTTTCGAGCGGCTTCTGCCAAAGCTTCCGCAGGCGAGCGCGCCGTGGGCTGATCGAAGTCGAAATAGTCATATCGCGCCCCGCCCTATGAGCCCTTCGGCGGGACGATCTGGAGATACACCGCCGTGAGAATGATGTTGGCAAAGAAGAGCAGGAGGAAGGTCAACACCACGCCGAGGTTGACCGCATCTCCGACGCCCTTGGGGCCGCCCTTGGGGTTCATACCCGTGTACGAGGCGACGACGCCGGCGATGAGGCCGAAGACGAGCGCCTTGATCGAGGCCATGACGAGGTCGGGAAGCTGCGCGAGAGCCGCGAACGACATGAGGTACGCGCCCGGCGTACCGCCTTGCAGCAGGATGTTGAACACGAAGCCGCCGGCGATGCCGACGATGCAGACGAGGCCGTTGAGGAGGACAGCGACGATCATCATCCCGAGCACTCGGGGGACGACGAGGCGATGGATCGGGTCGATGCCGAGCACCCGCATCGCGTCGATCTCCTCGCGGATGGTGCGCGCGCCGAGATCGGCGGCGACCGCCGAGCCGGCGGCGCCGGCGATGAGTAGTGAGGTGACGAGCGGCGCGCCCTGCTGAACAATCGCGAGGACGCCGGTAGCGCCGGTGAACGCCTCGGCGCCGAGCTGCTTGATGAGCGAACCGGTCTGCATGGCGACGACCGCGCCGAAGGGGATCGCGACGAGCGCCGACGGGAGGATCGTGACCGAGGCGATGAACCACGACTGCTCGATGAACTCGCGGAACTGGAACGGCCGCTTAAAAACCCCGCGGATGACCTCGAGGAAGAGCCGGAACATCTTGCCGGCCTCGGCGAATGCGCCAGAAAACCAGCCGCCGACGCCTGCGACGGACACGCCGCTTGCCGACGTGTCCTTCGGCGCCTTGAGGCGCTTATTCTTCGTCCCCTTCTCAGGGGAACTCACACCGGCCGCGGGGCCGGTGGCTTGTGGAGTGCTCATGTAGTTCCTGGCTTGTTCTTCGGCTCTACTCGGAGGACCCGTAGTGGTCGTCGACCGCAGAGGTTCTCTGTGGGCCGCCGGCGGCGGACGATGCCACGGCCGCAGCGGGCGCCGCACCGGCGTTCCCGGCCCCCGGGCCCTGGTGCTCGTCGATCCCGCGAGCCGCCCACTCCTCGCGGATGGCGTCCTGCGCGTTCTGCGGCAGGGTGTCGAGGAGTTCCCGGACTCGCTGTTCGCGGCGGATCTCGCCCTGGCGAACGGGGGATCCCGGGGTCGGCTGCATCTGCGGGGGAACGCCCTGGAGCTCGTCCTCGCCCGGCGCGCCGTCGTTGTGTCCGGCCGCCGCCTGCGCCATCTCCTCGCGCATCTGCGCGTCGTCCTTCTCCTCGGACATGCCGATCGGGCCGATCTTCGAGCCGCGGAGGAACTGGCGGATCGCCCCCTCCTCGGAGGTGAGGAGCACCTCTCGCGGGCCGAACATGACGAGGCGCTTGCGGTAGAGCATCCCGAGGTTGTCGGGGACCGTACGCGCGAGGTTGATGTTGTGCGTGACGATGAGGATCGTCGCGTCGATCTGCGCGTTGATGTCGATGAGCGTGTTGGCGAGATACGTGGTGCGCACCGGGTCGAGGCCCGAGTCCGGCTCGTCGACAAGGAGGATCTGCGGATCGAGGACGAGGGCACGGGCGAGGCCCGCGCGCTTGCGCATACCGCCGGAGATCTCGCCGGGGAGCTTGCCCTCCGCGCCCATGAGGCCGGTGAGCTCGAGCTTCTCCATGACGATCTTGCGGATCTCGGACTCCGACTTGCGCGTGTGCTCACGGAGCGGGAACGCGACGTTGTCGTAGATGTTCATCGAACCGAAGAGCGCGCCGTCCTGGAAGAGGACGCCGAAGAGCTTGCGGACCTCGTAGAGCTCCTTGGCGGTGCACTGGAGGATGTCTGTGCCGCCGATGTCGATGGAACCCTGCTCGGGGCGGAGCAGGCCGATGAGGGACTTGAGGAAGACGGACTTACCGGTACCCGACGGCCCGAGAAGTGCACTGACCTCGCCCTCGGGAAGCGTGAACGTGACGTCTTCCCAGATCTTTTGTGAGCCGAAGGACTTGGTCAATCCATTGACGGCAACTTCTACGCCCACTAGTCCTCCGTAAATCGTTCTTTCCTGGCCGTTCTCGGCAATCTGATGCCGAAAACGACTTCTTCCCGCCTCATCCGGCGCGGCGTTTACCCTGCATATGAGCTTTTCTGCAGCGTGTGGCCCCAATCACTATAGAGGAGGGGGCGCTTTTCTCACACTATTTACGCCGATCACTCAGGAATCCCACCCCCAGGGAAGCGACGAGGACCACTGCGCCTAGAATCCCGGCCGCCCACGGCACGATGTCGGCCTTCCATCTGGAGGATTCGTTCTCCGAACGCGCCTGTTCGAGGACCGCCGCGGCCGAGGCGTCCGTGGTAGCGGTTTTCGCGTCGAGCACGGGGACGGCCTCCTCGCCTACCCGCTCGCCGAAATACTCGTGAACATCGGTAGTGATCCGCACTACTCGACCGGAGTCCGGCTCGACGTCGACGGTCCGATCAACGGAGTAGAAGCGCTCAAGGCGAACGTCTCCCTCGCCGTCACGGATGCGCTTCGGGGCGCTCTCGGGGAGCGCGGAGCGGGCTACGCTCACGTGTCCTGTCGAGGGATCGACCTCGCCCATGTCGAGGTCGTCGATGGACTGTCTATAGGAGTAGACCCCGGTGCCGTCGATCTCGTCCTCCCCGGAGAAAACCATCGGGGCCGCGCGGCGCGCGGTCGGGTCGTAGTACTGGTAGTCGCTCTTCTGGGCGTTCTTCGGGAAAGTGACGCTGAGCCCCTCGACGCGCACCGGGATCGAGGGCGTCTCCGGCTGGGTCTGGAGGGCGGAATTGGCCGCGTCCTCGGTGCCCTCGGCCGTCTCCCGGCTCATGGTGATGCGCTGGACGCTCGCGCGCACGAGATCGGCCGTGTCGTCCTCGCCGCCGCCCCGTTTCTCGCCAGCATCGTGCTTCTGGCCGCCGGATTCCCCTCCCCCGGCCGCTCCGGCCCGGGAGAGGGTCGAGCCGACCTGAGCGGTGAGCGTGTCCCCGTCCCCGGGCTCGACGGAGAGGACCTGCTGGACCTCCCGCAGCGGGACGTCCTCGTCCACGCGCAGCTTGTCCGCGCCATCGAGGGAGCCCATGTCGAGGACTGTGCCCGTGCCGTCGGCGGCCGTCTGCCACGAGGCGTCGAGGGGCAGCTTCTCGGTGGAGGGCGAGACGACGATCCCCCAGGTCGCGCCGAACGCGACGAGCGCAGCGCCCACTCCTGCCGAGAACTTCAACTTTCCGGCCATCGCCGCCCCTCGTGTCGCCCTTCTTCGGGCGCTGCCGCGCGCACTCTACGTGCGCCGACGGCCCAGACGCCCGGGATCCGGTGTGTTCGATTACCTGAGAACAACCTACACGCGGCGGCGTCCGCCGAAATGACGAACCCCGCCTCCCGCGAGATGCGGGAGGCGGGGTTCGAAGCAGTGTTTGTCTCCCGCCGGCGCGCGCACGCGCGCCGCGAAGGGTGACGAACTACTTGACGGTGACCTTGGCGCCGGCCTCTTCGAGCTTGGTCTTGGCGGCCTCGGCGGCCTCCTTGTCGACCTTCTCGAGGATCGGCTTCGGGGCGGACTCGACGAGGTCCTTGGCCTCCTTGAGGCCCAGGCCGGAGACGAGCTCGCGGACGACCTTGATCACGCCGATCTTCTTGTCGCCACCCGACTCGAGGACGACGTCGAACTCGTCCTGCTCGGCGGCGGCCTCGGCGCCACCGGCAGCCGGGGCGCCAGCAGCGGCGACGGCGACGGGGGCCGCGGCGGAGACGTCGAAGGTCTCCTCGAAGATCTTGACGAACTCGGAGAGCTCCAGGAGGGTCATCTCCTTGAAGGCGTCGAGCAGCTCGTCGTTGGAAAGCTTCGCCATGACGAATGTCCTTTCTGTAATCCCGGGATACTCCCGGATGGGGTTCTGGATGTAAAGCGTGTGTGTCGAAGCGTGGCGCGCTCTAGGCGGCCGGCTTCTTCTCCTGCAGTGCGCCGAAGAGACGGGCCAGCTGGGACGCGGGAGCGTTGAAGAGCCCCGCGGCCTTGGTCTGGCCGCCCTTGAGAGCGCCGGCCATCTTGGCGAGGAGCACCTCACGGGATTCGAGCTCGGCGATCGCCTCGATCTCGGCAACGGACAGCGGGTTGCCGTCCATGATGCCGCCCTTGATGACGAGCTCCTTGTTGTCCTTCGCAAACGCCTTGAGCGCCTTGGCGGCGTCGACGGCTTCGCCTTCGACGAACGCGATGGCGGTCGGGCCGGAGAGAAGATCGTCGATTCCCTCGACGTTCGCCTCAGCGGCTGCGCGCTTGACCAGGGTGTTCTTCGCGACGGAGTACTCCGCCGAATCGCCGAGGTCCTTACGGAGCTGGGTGATCTGCGGCACGGAGAGACCACGGTACTCGGTGACGAGTGCCGCGTTCGACTTCTCGAACCGCTCCTTGAGCTCCGCCACTGCGGAGACCTTTTCGGGCTTTGCCATTTCGCCTCCTTCCTCTCGATTGTCGTCGACCCGGAAACGACGAACGCCCCGGCACAGGAGGCACGGGGCGCAGAGGGGGCGGGACGCGCACACGGCACGACCTGCTGTGTTCTGCTGACCTTCGTATCGCCTGCGTGGGCCGCCGGGTGTCCCCGGGCCTTCAATGCCCTCCCCACGCGAATGGGAAGCGCATAACCAACGGTCTTTGGTGAAACTTGATCATCCGACCCGGGGCGATCTCCGCCGGAGCGAAGAACGACGAGGGTCGATCAGAAGTTCGTCAACGAGACTAGCGGAGTCCGCCGTCATACCCAAATCCGAACCAGGGCGGAGTAAGAGCAGCACGGTACGGTGGTGGAGTGATTAAGGGCGAGGACCGAGCGGGTGGCGCGGCAGGTGGCACGTCTGCGCGGGGGGCGCGGGAGCGGGCGCACGCGGCGGTGGTCTACAACCCCGTGAAGGTGAAGCGTGCGACCCTCGAGCGGATCGTCGCCGAGCGCGAGGCTCTGCACGGCTGGGGGCCGTCCGAGTGGTTCGAGACCACCGTAGAGGAGCCCGGCACGTCGATGGCGCGGGAGGCCGTTGCCGGGGGCGCGCGCCTCGTCATCGCCGCGGGTGGCGACGGAACGATCCGCGCGGTCGCCGGCGGCATCGAGAACTCGGGCGTAGCCATGGGGATCGTGCCGCTCGGCACGGGCAACCTCCTCGCCCGCAACCTGGAAATCCCCATCGATTCGGTGGAGACGGCAGTCGCCGTGGCGATGAGCGGCGCGATCCGCTCGATCGACATGGGCCGAGTGACCTTTACCGAAGAGGGGTCCGAGCGCACCGAGGTCTTCCTCGTGATGCTCGGCGTGGGCATGGACGCCGAGATGATCGACGGGACCGACGACCGGCTCAAGAAGCAGGTGGGCTGGGTCGCCTACGCCTCGACCTTTACCCGCAGCGTTTTTACGGGACACCGGATCCGCGCGAGCTACCTCATCGATGACGATCCGGAGCCGCGCGACACCCACGCGCGCACGGTGCTCGTAGGCAACTGCGGCGTGCTGCAGGGCGGGATGGTGCTCATGCCCGGCGCGCTGCTCAACGACGGGCTGTTCGACGTCGTTGCGCTGCGCCCCAAGGGCGTGGCCGGCTGGCTGCGACTCGCCTACGCCGTGCTCGTCCAGAACACGCTGCTCGCGCGCATGGGCGTCCCGCCGGCGCGTCGCTGGGCCGAGCTCGCCGACTCCCGCCGCGAGGCGCGCCGCGAATATTGGCGCCGCTGGACCGGCTTCGAGCTGCCCCGCAGCAGCATGCTCACCGAGCACCGCCGGCGTGTCCGCGAGCGGCGGGCGGATGCGCAGACGCTCGTCCACGATCAGGGCCGGCGGATCGAGGTGCGCGTCGCCGACTCCCCCGCCGCGCTCCAGATCGACGGAGACACCGTGGGGCGGGTCGACGGCTTCGTCGCCGAGGTCCGCAGCCACGCGCTCGCGCTGCGCGTGCCGTTCTGAGGACGGGCCCGCACCGATACCTGCGCCACGACCCGAGTCGCTTCCCTCGCCCCTGCACTCGGCGCTACGTTCCGAATACAGAAAACCCCGCCCCGCGTGTGCGCGGGGCGGGGTTTCGCGGAGCGAGCTCCGGAGGACTACTACTCGGCGGCGGCCTCGTCGCCGGAGCCGATCTTCGAGGTGATCGTGTAGTCGACCGGGATGCCCGGGCCGAACGTGGTCGACACCGAGATCTTCTTGATGTAGCGGCCCTTCGCGGCGGACGGCTTGAGACGCATGATCTCGTCCATCACGGCGGCGTAGTTCTCGGTGAGCGCCTTGGCGGAGAAGGAGGCCTTGCCCACGATGAGGTGGAGGTTGTTCGCCTTGTCCGTTCGGAAGTTGACCTTGCCGCCCTTGATGTCGTTGACGGCCTTGGTGACGTCCATGGTGACCGTGCCGGTCTTCGGGTTCGGCATGAGGCCACGCGGGCCGAGCACGCGGGCGACGCGGCCGACCTTGGCCATCTGGTCCGGGGTGGCGATAGCGGCATCGAACTCGAGCCAACCGCCCTGGATCTTCTCGATCAGATCCTCGGCGCCGACCTCGTCCGCGCCGGCGGCGAGGGCCTCGGTGGCCTTCTCGCCTGCGGCGAACACGATGACGCGAGCGGTCTTACCGGTGCCGTGCGGAAGATTCACGGTGCCGCGGACCATCTGATCGGCCTTGCGGGAGTCGACGCCAAGACGCATGGCGACCTCGACGGTGGAATCCGTGTTGGTCGAGGAGGTTTCCTTGGCCAGTTCCATGGCCTCCAGAGGCGTGTACAGCTTGTCGCGGTCGACCTTTTCGGCAGCTGCCGTGTAGGCCTTGCTGTTCTTGCTCATGTGATGTCCAATCCTTCGCCCGCGGCCCTGCCGCGGGGTGGTGGTTGGTGGTTCGGGCCTGAGCTGCCCTCCCACCATTACGTTCTTACAGGTGGATGACGACGGAGGCCACGGTTGACGTGGCCGGCCGGCATCTACTCGACGGTGATGCCCATCGAGCGCGCGGTGCCGGCGACGATCTTCGCGGCCGCGTCGACGTCGTTGGCGTTGAGGTCTTCCATCTTGGTCTGGGCGATTTCCTTGACCTGATCCATGGAGACCTTGCCGACCTTCGAGGTGTGCGGCGTGCCCGAGCCCTTCTGGACCCCAGCGGCCTTGAGCAGCAGCTTGGCGGCCGGCGGCGTCTTGAGCTTGAAGTCGAACGAGCGGTCCTCGTAGACCGTGATCTCGACGGGGATGACGTTGCCGCGCTGGTTCTCGGTGGCGGCGTTGTAGGCCTTGCAGAACTCCATGATGTTGACGCCATGGGCACCGAGTGCCGGGCCGACGGGCGGCGCGGGGTTCGCGGCGCCTGCCTGGATCTGCAGCTTGATAAGGCCAGAGACCTTCTTCTTCTTGGGAGGCATATCTTCCTGATTTCTTCCGTTGACGGCACGCGCTGTACACGCGTGTTGCGGGCACGCCAAAAGAGGCGGTAACCGCTGAACAACTCGGACAACTCTACGCCAGAGCTGCGTTTCTCCCTAATCGGGAGCGAAGAGGCGTTAGAGCTTCTCGACCTGGTTGAAGCCGAGCTCGACCGGGGTCTCGCGGCCGAAGATGGAGACGAGCACCTTGAGCTTGCGGCTGTCCGTATCGACCTCGGAGATCGACGCCGGCAGGGTGGCGAAAGGGCCGTCCTGGACGGTGACCGACTCGCCGACCTCGAACTCCACGACCTCCTGGGCCGCGGCGGCCTCGCCGAGCCCACCGGACTCGCCCTTCGCGGCCTGCGGCTCCTCCACCTTGGGCATGAGGAACTTCGCGACCTCGGAGAGCGAGAGCGGGGTCGGGTTCGAGGTCGCGCCGACGAACCCGGTGACACCCGGGGTGTTGCGGACGACGTTCCAGGTCTGATCGTCGAGATCGAGGCGCACGAGCACGTAGCCCGGGAGGACCTTGCGCGTGGACTTCTTCTTCTCGCCGTTCTTGATCTCGGTGTACTCCTCGGTGGGCACCTCGATCTGGTGGACGTTGTCCTCCACGTCGAGGGTCACCGCACGGGTCTCGAGATTCTGCTTGACCTTATTCTCGTAGCCGGCATACGTGTGGATCACGTACCAGTCGCCCGGGAGGCGCTTGAGCTCGCGCTTGAACTTCGCGAGGGCGAGGGCGGGGCTGAGCTCCTCCTCGGCTTCGGCCTCTGTCTCGGACGCCTCGTTCTCGACCTCGGCGCTGTCGCCCTCCGGGTCGGTGGGGACGGAATCGGCCGCGGGCACGGTGGTCTCCGTGGCGGTCGAATCGAACTGCTCGACATCGGCCTCTGCGGCCTCTGCGGCCGCCGCGTCGACGGTGTTATCGGACTCGCTCACGAAAAGTTCCTTCCATTGGCTGCGGGGGCGGCGCCTTCTGGGCCGGCCACCCGAAGACCGGTCCGGCTTCGCCCGGACCCGGTCGGCACCGGAGCGACGGCCCCGGGGCATCTCACAATCGTTGACGTGCCGACGAGCTTACCCATCGGCGGGCGCGGAACCTACCGCGCGAAAGCCCACTCCACGGCCTTGCCCATGCCGAAATCGACGCCGGACACCAGGGCGGTCATGAAGATGAGGAAGATGAAGACGACTGCGGTATAGGTGACCATCTGCGAGCGGGTCGGCCAGATGACCTTCCGCAGCTCGGATCCGACCTGCCCGACGTAGGTGATGGGACCGACCCGCTTGCCACGGGTGTCCTCGGCATCGTCCGCATCCGAACGCACGCGGCGCACGGCGACGTTGCCGCGGCCGGCCTTACCGGTGGGCACGGCGGAGGTATCGCCCGCGCCCTTCCGGGCATCGTCCGCGCCGCCCTTGGCGGCGTCGTCGCGATCGTCACTCACGCGGAAAACCTCCGGCTGTTGTACTTCTCTTCGTCCACCCGGGAAATTCCCGGGCACGTGGCAGGGGCGACAGGACTCGAACCTGCAACCTGCGGTTTTGGAGACCGCTGCTCTGCCAATTGAGCCACGCCCCTTTGCGGCCTCACCCGAGGACGGGGCACGCGATGGTCCACTCTACACAACCAGCCCGGGCCTCCCCAACCAGAGGCGACACGCGCCTCCGGGGCGGAACCGGCTGTGGCCGCGCGGTCCGCCGTCATGCCTGGTTCTCTTCCGAGGAGCCTGCGTCCGAATCGCCGCGCGGGCGGACCGTGACGGCGGCCTTCCCGTAGATCTTGGCGCCGTCGACCTGTGCGTTGAGCATGAGCGTGACGAGGCCGGTAGCCGGATCGGGATCCTTGACGCGAGCGGACAGTTCGATCACGGCGGGCTCGTCTGCGGGAACGGGAACGGGACGGGCGAAACGGACGTCGCTGCGGACGATGGCGTCCTGGGAACCGGCCCAGTCGCCGACCTCCGCCAGGACCCGCGCCCACGTGAGCATCCCGTGTGCGATGACCCCCTCGAGGCCGAGCGCGCGGGCAGCCTCGTCGTCGAGGTGGATCGGGTTGGAATCGCCCGAGGCGCGCGCGTAGGCGATGAGGTCGTCCCGGGTGAGTTCGATGGTGCGGGGGGCGAATTCGCCGGTAGGTGCGGTCATGGGCGGTCGGCCTCCCCTGATGTGTCGGTTTCCTCGGGCTGCGGTGTGAGCAACGAGGTGCGGAGTGTCTGGACGATTCCGCCGGCACGGTCGCGCACTTCGGTAGAGAAGGCGATGATTCTGCCGCCGGCCGCGTCGCGGACGGTGTCGACGGTGGCGGTGGCCGAGTAGGTGCCGCCCACCTGCAGCGGCGCGGCGACCTCGATCTTCTGCTCGGTGTGCATCGTGCGGGAGAGGTCGATCGCGAGGCGCGGGTCGCCGATGAGCGCGTCTTGGACGCCTGCGGTGAGCGGCGCGGCGATGGTGTGCGGCAGCTCGCCGGAATCGGGGTCTACGCCGGTGGCCGCGGCCATGTCCCGTGCCATCTGCTCGGTGATCTCGAGGTCCTCGGCGGCCACGGACAGGCCGACGAGTTCGGCGCCGGATGCTCCGGCTGCGCCCGAAGCACCGCCCGCGGCCGGAGCGCTGCCGGGGCCCTGCGCGGTGTCGCGCTGTTCTTCTACTTCTGCCATGTCCGCCAACCTACCCGCCGTCGCGGCGGTTCCCGCCCGAATACCGAGGGCCGCTTTCTACACTTGTCGCATGAGTCTCCTGGGCAATCTCGCGGGCATCGCCACCGTCCCCGCGCGGGTCGCGTACTCCGCAACTGTCAACGCGCTCGCGATCACCGAAGCGTCGGTGTCGCTTTCGCGCGTCGCCGTGGACAACGTCATGACCGAGGTCGGCGGCATCGTCGGCATCGATGTCGGCGAGCGTCGCGCCACGCCCCTCGGCCTCCTCCACGCCGCCGCCGAGCTGCTCGAGGAGGACCGTCCACTCGGCCGCTTCCTCGCCGCCGGTGGCCCGGCCGAGCGACTGCTCCGCCCCGGTGGTGTGGTCGACCGATTGACGGCGCGGGACGGGCTGCTCGAGCGGCTCACCGAGCCCGGCGGGCTCGTCGACCAGGCCGCAGCCGAGGACGGGATCCTCATGCGGCTCACCGATCCCGACGGCCCGCTTGCGCGGCTCACTCGCCCGGGCGGCGTGGTCGACCAGTTCACCGAGAGCGAGGGCATCCTCGAGAGGCTCACCGGCGAGGGCGGCGTGATCGATTCGCTCACCCGCGCCGACGGCGCACTCGAGCGGCTGCTCGGCGACGAGGGCTTCCTCGCCGCGGTGGCTGAGCCGGGCGGCCTGCTCGACAAGATCGCCGCGGAGGGCGGGATCCTCGACCGCGCCGTCGAGGAGGGTGGCCTCCTCGAAACGGCGTTCGGCGCCGACGGCCCCGTCGAGCGCGCCCTCTCCCCCGGCGGCGCGCTCGACCAGATCTCCGAGCTTTCCGAGTCGATCAGCACGCTGGCGCCGAACATCGAGCAGCTCCGGGTCACCGTCGAGCAGCTCCACGAGGCGGCAGTTGCCCTCAACGCGTCGGTGACCCCGGTGGGCGAGCTCGTAGGAAGGCTCCCCAAACGGCTGACCCGCGGGATCTCGAATACCTCCGCCGGCTCCGCGGCGGGCGCGGTCGCGAGCCCGGGCGTCCAGGCCACAGGCATCCATGCAGCGGGCGTGCAGGGCCAGCGACGCGACCCCGAGGACACGCCGATCCCGGGACTCGAGAGCCCGTAGTCACGACAACGTGGCCGCGCCCCCAGCCGAGGCCACAGCCGTGGTCGCGCGGCCGCAATGACACCCGCGCGTGGGGTCCCGAAACCCGCCGACCCCACACGGAAAACGCAAAACCCCCGAACTCCGGGGAACCGGTGTTCGGGGGTTTTGCCTTCGTGCGTAGCGATGGCCGGGATCGAACCGGCGACACAACGATTATGAGTCGTTTGCTCTACCACTGAGCTACACCGCCGTGCCCTTGCCCCGCCGCGCCCTCGGCGCTGCGGCGAGCACGAGAGGTGACGAAGAAGATGCGAGCCCCCTGACGGAATCGAACCGTCGACCTTTTCCTTACCATGGAAACGCTCTGCCGACTGAGCTAAGGGGGCCGGTCGAACGCGCGGCTTAGAGCCCCGCGTTAAGGCCTAGAGTAGATTACATTGCCCCCGATATCTACACCAAATCCCCAGGCAAACCCGTATTTCGGGTTTCCGGAAGGTGTGGCTGACGGCGCAGGTCCCGGTTTCCTCGCGGTCCGCCGTCATGGCCGGATTTCCGTCTCGCCGCCGGCCTCGATAGCGGGAACGTCCCGGCTACCGCGGGCCGCCCCCCGGGTGCCCGAGCGAGGCGGAGACGGCGTCGGCCGCGAGCTCGGCGGAGATGAGGCACATGGGCAGCCCGATCCCCGGCAGCGTCGACGAGCCCGCGTAGTACAGCCCTTCCACCCGGCGCGAGCGGTTCTTCGTGCGGAACATCGCGCTCTGCCGCAGCGTGTGCGCCTGTCCGAGGGCGGTGCCTCTCCAGGCGTAGAGGTCCTCGGCGAAATCGCCGGGCGTGATCACGCGGCGCTCGACGATCCGCTCCGCGAGATCGCCGATTCCGGTCCACTCGGCGATCTGCGCGATGACGCGATCGGCGGCCGCCTGCGCGGGGTCGTCGGCGTCGTCGGGATCGCCGTCCCCGTAGCCGAGCGCGCCGGGGTCGACCACGTGCCCGCCTGTGTCGTCGACGTCCGCGGGGACCGGTACGAGCACGAAGAGATTCTCGTGCCCGGCGGGGGCCACAGAGGAGTCGGTAGCCGAGGGCTTACAGATGTAGAGCGATGCTGGGTCGGGCACGTGGGGCGCATCGCCGAAGATCGCGTCGAATGCGCCCGCCCAATCCTCGGAAAACAGTAGGTTGTGGTGCCGCAGCTGCGGCAGCTCCCCCTCGACGCCGAGGAGTAGCAGGAGCGCGCCGGGGCCTGGGACCTTCGCGTCCCAGTACTTCTGCGGATATGTGCGCCATTCGGGCCGAAGCAGCCGTTCCTCGAGGTGCTGGATATCGTGCGCGCCGATCACCGCGGCGGCCGGGAGCACTCGAGGCCCGTGCTCGCCCGCCGCGCGGACCCGCACTCCTGTCACCTCGAACTCGCGCCGCCCCTCCCCCGTGACCTTCGTCCAC
>NZ_DAINST010000042.1:9211-25824 GCF_036741115.1 Dietzia sp. | reverse complement strand
GGCGACGCCGGAGGTGGTGTTGAAGAAGCCGCCGAGAGCGCCCGCGGCGAGGATCGCTCCCCTCCCCTTCCATTCGGGGAGAGTGCGCAGGCTGAACGTGACGATGAGCGCGAACACCACGACGCCACCGAGCAGGATGGACAGCCAGCCGGCGGGCAGCGCGCCCACCAGCAGCGCCGCCGGGATCGATCCGACTATCGCAGCGGGGGCGATGAGCGCGTACTTCCGCCAGTCGATCGCCGACCACACGGTGAGCATGATGAGGAAGCCGGACACCACGGTGGTCATGTTGGCGACGAGCACGCCGGTCGACGGACCGAGAAGGATCGAGAGCACCGGGGACACCACGAGGCCGACACCCGTGCCGGAGAGCCGCTGCAACGTCGCGCCCACGATGACCGCGATGGCGATGATCACGAGGGGCCCGGCCGACAGCATGGGCCAAGGGTATGCGGAGTCCGCCGTCATCCGGGAATGCGGTTGTTGACGGCGAAAGGCGCGACCCGCCTGGCGTCCATGGTCGGCAAGTACTGGTGGACAAAGCCGAGCGCCGCCTGCGAGCGCTGTTCGCGCTCGGAGGCGGCCCTTCTTGGAGACGATACAGCGCCTGCGGCCGCGAGGACGCAGGCGCGACGCCTACTTTTCGGCTCGCAGTTCCTGTACGGCGACCGGTCCCTGCGTCTCGGTCTTCTTGCCGTTCTTATCGAGGATCACGATGGTGGCCCGACCGTCGAAGCCGACCATGATCATGCCGCCCTCGAAATCCTGCTCCCAGCCGGCCCCGCTGGTCCGCTCGTCGCTCTTCGGGTAGCCGAGCTTGCTGTCCTCGGCGCCGACCCGCCACCACGCGTCGCGGACGAGCCCCCACGTGACGTAGGTGCCCGAGTCCGGGACCCAGTAGACGGTGCCGCCCTCGAAGTGGTTGCCGCGGGCGACGGTGCCCGATACCGCGGACTTTCGGCCGGACCACTCGCGAGTCGTGGGGTACTTGAGCGGACCCCACTCCCAGCCGCCCTCGGGGCCGGTGGTCTGGCCCCACTTGACGCGGATCGCGCCGCCGATCTCCTGCGCCGTCGCGTTGCTCACGAGCGGGTGCCAGTAGATGGCCTTGTCGTTGGCGAAGTTCTGCCACTTGCCGCCGCGGGCGGCGTCGAGTTCCGGCGTGAGGATATTGCCGAAGTACACCTGCGGGATCTGATTGTTGGCGAATGCGGCATTGACGTACTCCTCCCCGATCTTTCCGCCGACGGAATTCTGGGCGTTGGCCGCCGGAGCGGACAGGCCCGCGAGTCCGGCGAAGGCTCCGATCGTGACGGCGGCGGCAAGGACTCTGCGGCGACGCCCGCGAACGGTGTTGTTTTCAACAACATTCTTTGACGACATAGTGGTGCGCATTTCTTCTCCTCGAAACGGCAGACGATGGCTTCGCTGCGTGATTGACGGAGACTGTAAGGCGAGGACCTGCGATTATCGCCGGATTCCTTGCTCACCCGTCACATCCGTATAGTCGCCGGGCCGCTGTGAGGTGTTACATATTCGCCGTGATAATTACGTTAATCCGCCAATAGAGAGAAGTCTTTACACTGCATGCAATTCACCACCGCCCCGGCTCAGCGGGCCAGGACGGTGGTGAACGGTTCGAAGAATCGCGGCCTGATCAGCCGATGTGCAGCTGGTCGATCGGGACCGGCTCCTTGGTGATCTCCTTGTCGCCCACCGAGACGCCGGCAAGGCCGTCGGCGCTGACGAAGATGTGCCCGCCCTCGAAGGCTTGCTCCCAGACCGTGCCGTCGAAGGACTCTTCCCCGACCGGAAGACCGAGCACGCTCGACTCTCCGTCGAGGTGCCAGTAGGCGTCGCGCACGAGGCCCCAGACGATATGGGCGCCGGTGTCCGGACCCCAGTAGATCGAGCCGTCTTCGAAGTGGTTCCCCCTACCCGCGGTGCCCGAGGCGCCGGATTTCGCTGCCGGCCACTCGCGAGAGGTCGGGTAGTGCAGGGAGCCCTGCTCGCGACCGGGAGAACCGTTCATCGTCGCCTGATCCCAGCGTTCGAGGATCGCGCCGCCGACCTGGTTGGCGTTGCCGTCCGAGACGTTCGGGTTCCAGTAGATCGTCTGGCCGGTCTCGAAGGTCTGGAACTTGCCGCCGTTGGCGGCGTCCTGCTCCGGCGACGTGGGCGCGCCGAAGAACTGTTCCGGGGTTTGGCCGTTGGCTTCGGCGGCGGCGACGTACTCATCGCCGATCTTTCCCCCGACCCCGTCTGCCGCCGACGCGGCGGGCGAGAGCAGTGCCCCGGAGAGACCGAGAACGGCCGCGCCGGCGGCCACGATTGCGGCAGAACTCCTCCCGGATAAGTCGACTCCGCGCACGGAGTTATTGACGTTTACTTTCTTGGGGTAAATGTGGGTGTGCACGATGACCTCCTCGATGTCGCAACTCACGCAGAGCGGCGAAGATTGTGTGAACCCTTGGCTAAGACCAGCGCTTCGGCCTGTCGGCGGCGTTCGCCCTTCACACCAGAGCTGTCGAAATCCGCAGTGTTCCGCGTTACACCGAATTCGTCGTAAAATAGCCGACAGAATTGCATATTGGGCCTAAATTTCCTTCATCTGTGCAGCGCACCCCGCAAGGCGCTCGCTAAATGATCACTCTCAATAGAATTCGAATCGGAAAGAATTGATATCGCGCCGAGACCGGGCTGCAATCCTCCCGGAATCGACGCACGCCGGATTGATGGTTCGCCGCCGAGCGCGCCGCCGCCGCGCGTTCTCCCCGATTTCGTCACGCTCTCCCGGACGTTCGACCAGAATCGGTCACTATGACCCACCGCGCCGCAGGCCCCCATGGCCGTCCCCGACGTTTCCGCACGCCGGCCCGCCGTACCTTCGCGGCCACCAGCCTGCTCACGCTCGCACTCACGACAGCGCCGGCCACCGGCGCCCAGTCGCTCGGCGTCGACGGTCCGCGCGGCTGCGTCCCCTTCGGCACCGCGCAGTTACCGCCGGGCCTCCCCTCCAGCGGCGGCCGCATCGGCCTCGATCGACTGCCCGCATATGACGGCGACCGTGCCCCATCCCGGGTCGACCTGCGCACCCCGAGCACGCAGTTCAACCGCTTCTACAAATTCGCTCTCGCCGACGGCGCCATGCTCGCCCGTCCGCGGGAGAGCGGAGAGCCGTGGAGAATAGTCCCCACCCCGGACTGCCTCCGCGGCCACATCGTCGGACTGTCCGTGGACGACGACGAAATGGTCGCCGTCGACGAGTCCGGCTGGATGTACACCATGGACAACGCGACGCATGACCCGATCGCGTGGAACTGGACCTCCGGCTGGGGTGCACCTCTCTGGGCGGGCGCGGGGCAGAAGGTCCCCGGATCGCGCGCGGCGCAGGCGGAAGGCGGCACCGCGCTCGCCGACCGGCTCGCCCGGAACTCGTGGTCCCTGTCGATCGCCTCGCCGTGGGACAACAAGACCTACGCCGACCTCGCCGGCCGCGAACACCCCGTCGGCATGGCGAAGATGACGATGGTCCCGGCGCTCACCGGCGACGGCAGCCGGATCACGTACGCGGACCCGTGGCTCCCCAACGACGACAGCTACGAGATCGGCGGGCCGCTCGACGGACGCTTCCGCTCTGTGGCGCTGTCCGCTTCGGGATCGACGTCGTTCGTCGTCAACCGATACGGGGACATGTACACCCGCACTTTCGACTTCGATTCCTCCGGCTCGGACAGCGTGTTCTTCCGCTACAGCTGGGAGGATCAGTCCGGCAAGCCCTCGGCGGACAACCTCTTCGCGGAGCTGCTCGACAGGAACACCGCAGCGGTCCAGCTTCCCGCGCCGGACTGGACGCGGCAGCCGAAGATCGACGGGGAGATCACGTCGGCGATCACCATCGCGTCGACGGGACAGGGCCCGAATGCGCGCGAGCTCCGCGTCGAGGGGAGCCGCGACGGCGAGACGGGGTTCTGGCACAAGATGCTCACTGATCCCGGGTGGCAGTTCACGGCCACGGGCGCGGCGCCGCTCGGCGATCGGCTGGAGAACTCGCTCGAGGACCGCTCGGCGGACACTCTCGCCCCGCCGTCACCCTGGTCCTTTACCGCTCCCCTCCCCTCGCGCAACGCCGCGATCGACTCCGACACACTGATCGACATCGGGCTGCCGTATTCGGTGGTCGATCCCCGCGCCCTCGACGCCGCCGGGCCGGGCGCGGCGCCCTCGGGCTACGAGCTCGTCGTCGACGCGTTCGATCCCGCGGCGACGACGCGCCCGGCGACGGTGAGCACACCCGGCGGTGCGTCGATCCCCGTGCTGCTCCACAGCGCGGACGGCATGCGCATGCTGCCCCGCGCCGCGGGACTCGACGCGGAGCCGCGCCACCTCGTCGGGGCCATCGAGATCCCGCAGAAAGCGTTCGACTCGCGCGCAGCGGATCCCGAGCTCGCGGCATTCGTCAATTCGTGGACAAAGGGCAAGCGGATCGCGCCGATCACCATGAGCGCGACCGACCACGACCTCGTCGTGCGGTAACGGCGCCGACCGGCGCCGATCCGCGCCGATCCTTGCTTGCTACCTACGCCTCCGGGATCTCGTTCTCGAAGAACGCGGGCTGCGGCTGCTCTGGATCGGGGCCGGAGCGCTTGCCGGTGTCGAGGTCGTCGATGGCCGTGAGCTCCCGAACGGCGAGCTCGAAATCGAAGACTTCGAAGTTCTCGGCGATCCGGCCGGGGTTCGTGGACTTCGGGATCACCTGCCGGCCCTGCTGGAGGTGCCAGCGGAGCATCACCTGCGCCGGGGTCTTGCCGTGCGCCTCGGCGATGTCGAGGAGCACCGGGTCCTCGAAGGCGACGCGACCGGGAGCTCCGCCGTCACGATATTTGGTGATTCCCCCGATGGGCGACCACGCCTGCGTGAGGATGCCGCGCCGCGCATCCGCGTCCCGCTGCTCGAGCTGCGTGAAGTACGGGTGCAGCTCGACCTGGTTGACGGCGGGCGTGACCTTTGTCGCCGCGTCGAGCTTCTCGAGCTGTGCGGGGGTGAAGTTCGAGACGCCGATCGCGCGGACCGCGCCCTCGTCGAGCAGCTTCTCCAGCGCAGTGTAGGCGGCGACGACCCGGTCGAAATCGTCGGCGATCGGCTGGTGCAGGAGCAACAGGTCGATGGTGTCGACGCCGAGCTTGCCCGCGGCTTTGGAGAAGGCGTGGAGCGTCTCGTCGTAGCCGTAGTCGGTGACCCAGACCTTGGTCTCGATGAAGACGTCGTCGCGATCGAGCCCCGAGTTGCGGATCGCCTCGCCGACCTGCCGCTCGTTGCCGTATGCGGCGGCGGTGTCGATGTGGCGGTAGCCGACCTGGAGGGCGCGCTCGACGGAGGCGACAGTCTCCTCGGGTGGGGTCTGGTAGACGCCGAAGCCGATCGCGGGGATCTTCACGTCGCCGGGAAGCGTGAATTCGGGAACTAGGGTCATGGTCGTAACTCCTTCGTGGATGCCGCTGTGCCCGGCTGCGCGGGGATCCGCCCGTGCGCCGGTGGCATTACCAGCTATACGCCTCCCGCGCGCCGCTCGCCGCCCCGCGCGGGACGCCCCCGCTCACGGCGCCGTGGGGCGCTCGCGCTCGGTCGTGCGTGGGGCCAGGCCCCATTCGTTTCGCCCCAGTCGTGACGCCGGACGCAGCCGGTCGACCAGTGGGAAACCGTCCTCGCCGAGCACCGATTCGTCGATGTCGAAGGCGACGACCTCGCCGAGAACGAGGACTCCGTTCCCCACCGGGACGAGCGCATGCAGCGTGCATTCGATGGAGACGGGCGACTCGGCCACCCGCGGCGCCTCGATGATCTCGGCGGGCTCCGGGGTGGCCCCGACGGCCGCGAACTCGTCGACGTGGCGGCCGAACGGCGCCGAGCTCGCGTTGACCTCGTCGATGAGCTCCTCGGGGACGATATTGACGCAGAACTCGCCGGTCTCCTGGATGTTGCGGAGCGTGTCCTTCTCCCCTACCGACGTGATCGACACGATCGGCGGTTCCTGCGAGGCGATGGTGAAGAACGAGTACGGAGCGAGGTTGGGGACGCCGTCCGCAGCTCTCGTGGAGACCCAGGCGATGGGCCTCGGGACGACCGAGGTGGTGAGGAGCGAGTAGATCTCCTCGGGCGAGTGGCCGGCGGCGGGGAGGTGTCTGCGCATGGGACCGAGGGTAGGCGCGATGCGAGACGAGTCGGGCTGGGCCCGACTGGGCGCCCGGACCCGCCTCGCGTCGCACCGGCGGGCTAGCGGAACGCCCGGTGGTACGGCTTCGGCGCGTAGTTGACGTCGACGCGGAGGCTCGCGGCGGCGTTGAGCGCGAAGTTCGGGTCCCGGAGGTACTCGCGGCCGACGAGTACGACGTCCGCGAGCCCGGTGGCGACGATCTGCTCGGCCTGCTTAGGCTCGTCGATCATCCCCACGGCGGCGACGGGCACGCCGCTGGCCTCGCGCACTGCGGTCGCGGCGGGCACCTGATAGCCGGGTCCGACAGGGATCTCGGCGAGGACGTTGCCACCGGTCGAGACGTCGACGAGGTCGACGCCTCGCTCGCCGAGCCACGTCGCCACCTGCGCCGTCTCGGCGACGGTGAGGCCGCCGTCGGTCCAGTCGGTGGCGGAGAGGCGCACGAGGAGCGGGATCTCCTCGCCGACCTCGGCGCGCACGGCGTCGACGATCTCGAGGAGGATGCGGGCGCGGCGCTCGAGGTCGCCGCCGTAGGAGTCCTCTCGATGGTTGCTCAGCGGCGAGAGGAAGGAGTGGATGAGGTAGCCGTGGGCGCCGTGGATCTCGAGGAAGTCGAATCCGGCATCGACGGCGCGGCGGGCGGAGGTGGTGAACGCCCGGACGATGTCGGCAATGCCGTCGGTGTCGAGAGCCACCGGGGCGTCGAGGCCCTCGAACGCGATCGCCGAGGGCGCGACCGTCTGCCAGCCGCCTTCGTCCGGCGTCAACGAGCCGCTTCCGTCCGTTCCCCACTCCGGGTGGGTCGACGCCTTGCGGCCGGCGTGAGCGAGCTGGATCCCGACCTTCGCGCCGAGTGACTGTGCGAATCGGACGATGGGGGCGAAGGCGTCGCGCTGCTCGTCGTTCCACAGGCCGAGGTCGCGGGGGCTGATCCGCCCCTCGGGGACGACTCCGGTGGCCTCGACGATCACGGCGCCGGCGCCGCCGCGCGCGAACGAACCGATGTGCATGAGATGCCACGGGGTGGGCACGCCGTCTTCCTTCTCGACGATGTACTGGCACATCGGCGGCACCCAGATCCGGTTGCGGAAGGTCGTGCCGCGAAGTGTGATGGGTTCGAGGGCTGCGTGGCTCATTGGGGGTCCTTTAGCGAATCGTCGGGTAGTTCGACGCCTTTCGTTGTAACATAGTTCGAGAACCATCGTACTAAAGCGCTGGACAGCGCCCCCCGCGCTTCGGGGCGGCACTAGAATCAGTGCAACGCCTCGATCTAAGTATGACGTCGCCGCTACGAGGATTCAGGAGGGAGGACGTATGCGCAGGCTCAACCATCCGAATACGCCGGATATTCAGCTCGATGCGGTGCTCGCCGCGCTGTCCGACCCGATCCGGCGGCTCATCGCGTGCCGGTTGTCGCACTGTGAGGACAACCAGGCGTGCCTCACTTTCGAGCTGCCGGTGTCGAAGTCGACGGCCTCGCACCATTTCCGCGTGCTGCGCGAGGCGGGCGTGATCCGGCAGGAGTACGAGGGCACCTCGATCATGAACTCGCTGCGCAGCGAAGACCTGGAGCAGCGCTTCCCCGGTCTACTTCAGGCCGTGTTCGACGCGCAGCACGCCGCCGAGGCCTAGGCGGCAGCCGGTTAACGTCGTCGGACGAAGTTCGCCCGTCAGTCCCTCTGCCGCGTAATCTAACCGTTCGCCAGGGCGACGAGATCGGCGTAGCGGAAGATCTGCCCGCCGCCACCCCAGGTACCGTCGGCCTGCTCTGTGATGAGCACCCACACCCGCAGCGCCTGGTCCTCCCCCAATCCCGCAGCCGCGAGCACGTCCTTGGTCGCGTCGGCAACGAGACCCTCTTTCTGCTTGTCGCTCACCGCTCCCGCGGGAACGGTCACCTTGACAAGGAATCGCGGTTCCCCATCCTCCGCGGTGGTCTGAGCATCGGCGGGAACCTCGTGGAGATACGACCACGAGATGGAACGGAAGAACGCATTGTCGGGCGCGCCTTCCCACCGCATCAGGGTCGCTACGAGCGTTTTCTGGATGGTCGCGCGTCCGGATTCGGTGAGAGAACCTTCGGGTGCGGTCAGTTCGATCAGTGGCATAGAACGTGTCCTTTCACATCAACCGGCGACGCCGGCGAGCTCGAGCTTCGGGCGGTGGAGCACGACCTTCGTCGCGTGGGCCGCGTAGGCCTCTTCGGCCGAATCCCAGTCGGCAAGCACGCTGGTGACCTTTTCGGCCTCGAAGCCGCCGGTGGCGAAGAAATCGAGCATCGCCGGCAGGTGCGGCCGCACATGCGACACTCCCACGTGAAGTGCGGAACTAGTGGCATACATGTCCATCACCGGCAGCCCCGTGTTCTTCATCAAGTAGTAGCCGGTGCCCGTGCAGATTCCGCCCGGACGCAGGGCCCGCAACGCGTCGCGCAGCCCCTGCGCCTGGGAGGATGCCTCAACGACGACGTCATACCTGTCGGAGATGCTGCCGAGGATGGACTTTCGGCGCGATTTGGGGATGCGGTGCACGGTGGCGCCGAAGTGTTCGGCGACCTCGAGGCGCTCGGCGCGGTCGTCGAAGTAGTCGACCCGCTCGGCGCCGAGGCCAACGGCGAAGCCGGTGGCGTAGAGGCCGATCGATTGGGCGCCTCCGCCGATGACGAGGACCTTGCCGCCGGGGCGCCGCTCGAGGGCCGGCGCGACCGCACGCCAGGCATCGGTGAGGTTGTCGCCCGCCGACGCGACGCGCAGCGGGTCGACGGACTCCGGCACGCGCACGAGCATGTGGTCGGCGAAGGGAATGCGGAGCACGTCGGTGATCACCCCGCCCCAGTTTCCTGACGTCGGACCGAAGCCGTAGCAATTGAGGGTCTTGCCCGGCGAGTTCGGCAGGAAAGTGGAGCACTTCGCAGTCAGACCGAGGGAGCATTCGTAGCAGGTGCCGCATGACACGGCCCAGGGCACGACGACGACGTCGCCGACCCGCATGTCGTCGACCTCGGCACCCACGGCGGTGACCCGCCCGATGACCTCGTGACCGATGCCGAACGGCCCCTCGAAGGGCGTGCGGCCGACGATATCGCCGACCGAGGCGTCGATGGCGCCGAGGCGCACGCCCGCCGTCATCGCCCTGTGGGTGGCCGAGTGCATGTGGATCGGCAGGGCGTCACCGTCGCAGCGGCTCGCGATGAAGGGACGGACGAGCGCGTCGGTCGGATTCTCGAGCACGCGCTCGGGCTTATCGAGCCAGCCGATCTTTCCGGGCGTGAGGACATTGAGTTCGCGCATTCGGGCATTTTCTAATCGCCTGGGGCGTCCGGATCACTATCGGGACTATTGTATGACGCCGAGCATAGTGGATTGCGTTGCTACTGTGCCGAGAATGGGAGCACGCACGGAAACTCGTCGACACATGGTGACGGCTGCGACGGAGATCCTCAGCAGGAGGGGTTTTTCGGGAACGACGGTGCGCGCGGTTCTTGAACGCAGCGGCGCACCGCGGGGATCGGTGGGCTTTCACTTTCCCGGCGGCCGCAGCGAGCTTGTGAGTGCCGCATTCGACGAGGTCGGCGGGCAGGTCGAAGCCGCCCTCATCGACATGGAAGAGCAGGGCCGCACGGGTGCGGAATTGCTCGGGGCGATGTGCGAATTCTATGCCGAGAGCCTTCGCGAATCTGGGTTCGTCTCGGGATGCCCCATTGGTTCCGCGCTCACCGAGATCCACGACGATACAGATTTCGCCCCGCGACTTCGTACGATCCTCGAGTCATGGCTGCGCGTGCTCGCCCGGACGCTTCGCCGGGACGGAGTTTCCGCCGACGACGCCGATGAACTCAGCATGCTCGCGATCAGCTCACTCGAGGGAGCGATCCTTACTGCACGGATCACTCGCGACACCGCTCCCGTCGAGGCCGTGCGCAGGCGCATCTGTCCACTGCTCATTCCCTGAACTCTGCGGCAACGGAAGCGGCGGCGGCGCTACCGCCCGAGGGCCGTCGTCTCCGCGGCGATGTCGGTGATGAGCTGCTCGGCATACGGCCCATCGTGCCGATCCTTCCCATCACGGGAAAGGACGACCAGGAGTATCCGTTGGCCTTCGGGGCCGAGCACGAGGCCGGCGGTGTTCCGCGTGCCGTAGTAGCCCCCTCCGCTCTTGTCCGCCGTGGTCCAGCCCTCGGGCAACTCGGCCCGCGATAGCTTGTCCGATGTTTCGGTGTCGCCCATCCAGCCGACGAGAAGCTCCCGCGCCTCCGGCGTCAGGACATCCCCATCCAGGACGGCCCGGTAGCCGGCGGCGAGCCCGCTCGCGGTGGTCGAATCGCGCTCATCGCCGGGAGTGGCTTCGTTGAGCTCGACTTCCCAGCGGTCGAGGCGGGAGGCCGAGTCTCCTACCCGACCGGCGAATTCGCCGATCGCGGCGGGACCGCCGATCTTGCGCAGAAGCAGGTTACCGGCGGTGTTATCGCTGCGCGTGAGTGCGGCGATGGCCAGGTCCCGGTAGCTCATGGGGCGGCCTACGTTCTCGCTTGTCACCGGCGAGTTGTCGACGAGGTCGGGTTCAGCGATCGTGACGGTGTCGTCGAGTGCCGCACCCGTTCCGAAGCGATCGAGAAACGCGGCGACGGCGTAGACCTTGAAGGTCGACAGCATCGGGTACGACTCGTCCGCGCCGATCACCACCGATTTCCCGGTATCCAGCAACTGGGCGAACACCCCGACGTCGGCTTCGGACGCGTCGATCATGTGCTCTATTCGGTCGGTCAAGTCCTGATCGATTGCCGAGCCCGCAAGCGATGCCGATCCCGCTGAGTCCGGCGATCCCGCCGATCCCGGCGACGTCGCAGCATGAGCCGACCGCGTGACCGGCTGGTTCGCGCATCCGCCGATCCCGACGAGGGCGAACGCGAGCAGCGACGCGAGCACGGCACTCTTCTGTGTCCTCGTCTTCGTATTCGCCATAAGATCAACTGTTGCCCTCGCAGCACCGCATTGGCAATAAGCCGGCGCACCAGCCGCTCAGTCGACGAAGCTATCGCCGCAGGTTCGCGGCCGATTCAGTACGCGATAATGACTTCGCCGTCGCGAATCTCGGCGCGGAACACCTCCAGCCCGAGGCTGTCGTCGTCGAGCGAGCGACCATCATCGAGCCGGAACACCTGCTTGAGCAGAGGCGAGGCAACCGTCGGCACACCACCGTGCTCGCCGACGATCCCTCGGCTCATCACCGCCGCATTCATGTACGGGTCGATGTTCGACACCGCATACACCCGCTCGATGTCCATCTTCGGGTCGAACACCTTGAACAGCGCGACCTGCCGGCCATCGGGCAACAGCACGCACTCGCCGAGATTCACCTCGAGCACGTCCGCCGTGCACACGGCGACCTCCGCACCGGCGCGAAGTCCAGTTGTTTCGATAACGGTCATGTCGGTCTCCTATAGAAGTAGTGGATCGCAAATCAATGGAGCGCGGCACCTGGAGCTGCAGCGGCCGCCCCCGCCCTACCGGGCACCCACGGGCACCGCAGGCATCGACGGCGCGGGCAGCGGCACCTTCCGCCCGTCACGCTTCTCGAACTGGATCGTCGGATCCGGCGACTCCGGCGCGTTGACGAACGACACAAACCGCGACAACTTCTCTGGATCCTCGAGCACACGAGACCATTCATCGGCGTAGCCATCGACGTGACGGCCGACAAACTCCTCGAGGTCGGCGGCAATGCCGAGCGAGTCCTCGCACACGACCTCGCGAATATGGTCGAGCCCGCCCTCGATGCTCTCCATCCACGCCGCCGTTCGCTGCAGCCTGTCCGCCGTGCGCACGTAAAACCCGAGGAACCGGTCGATAAAACGAATCAGAGTTACGTCGTCGAGGTCTTTTGCCAGGAGTTGCGCGTGCCGCGGCGTCGCTCCGCCGTTTCCACCGACGTAGAGGTTCCAGCCGTTCTCGGTCGCGATAACCCCGACGTCTTTGCCGCGCGCCTCGGCGCATTCGCGCGCGCACCCGGACACGCCCATCTTCAGCTTGTGTGGGCTCCGCAAGCCGCGGTAGCGCAGCTCGAGATCGACGGCCATCTTCACCGAATCCTGCTGACCATAGCGGCACCAGTCTGTCCCCACGCAGCTCTTCACCGCGCGCAGCGATTTACCGTACGCCTGCCCCGATTCCATTCCGGCGTCGACGAGGCGCCGCCAGATCTCGGGCAGCTGGTCCACGCGAGCGCCGAACATGTCGATCCGCTGCGCGCCCGTAACCTTCACATACAGGTCGAAATCCTTCGCTATCTCGCCGCACACGATGAGCTGCTCCGCGCTCACCTGGCCCGCCGGCATCCGCGGCACGACCGAATAGGAACCGTTGCGCTGAATGTTCGCGAGGAAGCGGTCGTTGGAGTCCTGCAGCGCGGCGCGGCCGTCGTCGAGCACATGGTCCGCGCTGTTGAGCGTAGCGAAGATCGATGCGAGCGTCGGCTTGCACACCTCGCAGCCCCTCCCCTGCCCGAAGCGCTCGATAAATGTAGAGAAGTCCGAGATCCCCGTCGACGACGCGATCTGGAACAGCTCCGCCCGCGACTGTGCGAAGTGCTCGCACACGGCGGTCGACTGCTCGATCCCCTCGGCGTCGAGGAGCTGCCTTATGAGCCCGACACACGACCCGCACGAAGCCCCGGCTCGCGTGCACGTCTTGATATCGCCCACCGAGTGCGAGCCGTCCGCGATCGCCGAGCAGATATCGCCCTTGGATACCGCGTTGCACGAGCAGATCTGCGCGTCCCGGGGCAGCGAGCCGACGCCGATCGCCGGCGCCTCTCCCGCGGTCGGCGCGATGAGCGCCATCGGCGAGCCCGGCAGCGGCTCCCCGACGAGCGAGCGCAACACCGAATACTGCGCAGCATCGCCGACAAGAATCCCGCCGAGCAGCGTCTTTCCATCCGCCGCGAGCACCAACTTCTTGTATTCCCCGGCCACCGGATCATTGACGTGCAGCTCGCGCGCACCCTCGGCCACGCCGTGCGCGTCGCCGAAACTCGCGACGTCGATGCCGAGCAACTTGAGCTTCGTCGACATGTCCGGATCGACGAAGGCGCGCGCGGTGCGACCGGTCAGGCGGTCGGCGACGATCTGCGCAGTCTGGTAGCCGGGCGCGACCAGCCCGTAGCACGTCCCGTCGACGGCGGCGGCCTCGCCGACGGCGGAAATCGCAGGGTCCGAGGTCAGACAGTGGCGGTCCACTCCGAACCCGCCGCGCGGCCCACGCTCGAGCTCGGCGGCCGCCGCGAGTTCGTCGCGCGGCCGAATCCCGGCAGAGAAGACCACGAGGTCGACCGCGAGTTCTTCGTCGCCCTCGTCGGAGCCGAGAGTCATGGTCAGCGTGTTCGGTTCGGCCGGGTTTTCGGCAATGGATGACGTCGCACGTCCGGTATGCACGGCCACGCCGAGCGCCTCGACTTTCTGCGCGAGCACCGCGCCACCAGCCGCATCGACCTGGATCGGCATGAGCCGCGGCGCCATCTCGACGACGTGCGTCTCGGCGCCGAGAAGCCGCAGCGCGTTGGCGGCCTCGAGCCCGAGGAGACCGCCCCCGATGACCGCGCCGACGGGAGTGCGGCCCGCGGCTTTGGCCGAGTCGATGCGCTCGCGGAGAGCGTCTAGATCGTCGAGCGTGCGGTAGACGAAGACGCCGTCGAGATCGTGGCCGGGAACCGGCGGCACGAAAGGAGCCGACCCCGTGGCGAGGACGAGATGGTCGTAGGCGACTTCGCGGCCATCACTACATGTGACGAGCTTTGCCTCGCGGTCGATCCCCGTGGCGAGCGCGTTGTGAACCTCGACGGTGGCGGGCAGCGTGTCCAGCTCGAGCATGCCGCGGTCCCAGCTTCCGACGTAGCTCGACAGGGCGACGCGGTCGTAGGCGTGGCCGACCTCCTCGGCGATGACGGTGATCCGAGTCTTCGGTTCGCGGGCAAGAATCTCCATGACCGTGCGGTGGGCGACCATCCCGAATCCAATGACGACGACGTGCCTCGGGTGGCTTTGTGCGGCGGAACTACTCGACATGGCGGCGGCCCTTTCGTAACTGATTCAGTCTTTCTGGAACCGAATTCTATGTCGCCATTGCATGAATTTTCCAGACTAATTGGGACTCTTCACGCCGATTTTACAATCGTCATTCTTGCGAAGTTTTCCCACCCCAATACACGATATGGCCTACGTCACGCACGCTTCGCTTCCGACATCGCCACCTGGCGATTCACGCCCCGTAGCGCAAACTCGTGGTCCCTTTGAAACGCGTCATTTTTAATTCGAAGTTTCATATTTATTTCGCACATGTTTCGCGATCGATCTTGGCGGACATACGGCGCCAATCAGGAACGAATTACCCATGGAATCCAGGCACTTGTTACGGCTAAATCTAAGGAACACAACCACGGCGGAGCACCGAAGATTCGCATCGCTCCGTCCAGACTCCACGAGGTTGCCCATGTCCTACATCAGCCCACCCGAATTCTCGCGCCATCGTCGACGCCGGCGAATCGAAAGTTTTCACCTCGACCAGAGACACGCTCATTCGAGCGTTTATGGCAGGCGCCATCCTCGCGCTGTCTGCGGCGTTCGCCGTCACGGTCACAGTCCAGACCGGCAACGCGCTGCTTGGTGCCGCGCTCTTCCCGGTCGGCTTTTGCCTGCTCTATCTCCTCGGGTTCGACATACTCACCGGGGTGTTCACCCTCGTTCCGCTCGCGCTTATCGATAAACGGCGCGGGGTCACGGTGCGCGGGATGCTCCGCAACTGGGGGCTGGTGTTCGCCGGCAACCTCGTCGGTGGGTTCACCTTCGTCGGCCTCACCATCTACGCCACGCACGTGCGCACAGCTCCGAAGCGCGTCCCCAAAAACAACGCTCCTACCTCTGCCCGCCTCGCCCCGACGCCACATGCCGAGCATGCGCCTACACGCGAAACCGTTCCCGAGCCGACTCCGGTCTCGGCCAGCTGACCGCCACGGGCCGCAAAAATTGCTTCTATTGCGGCCCCAACGTTTGCGCTAGGTTGTTTATAGCAATCCTCACGAAAAGGTTCCTCAATGAGCTCGATTGCCGCCCTCAGCCTCAGCCCGTCCGACTCGCTGACCTCGTTTTTCAACCTGTCGGAGACCCTCAGCTGGTCGAGCATCATGCCCGATAATCCGGTGGACGCCTTTGTCGGCTCGCTGCAGAACGGATCCACGATCATCGAGGTTCGGTTCTAGCGAGACACAACACGAACGCACAAAGCACGACACAGCGAAAAGGCCAGACCCGCATAGAGTCTGGCCTTTTTCGTTTCCAGTATTATTCGGGCGCCGGGCGCCCAATTCACACCCCGGAAGAGTCCCGGGCGATACACCGCAGCGGCAAAATTCCTACCGGCGCGCCAGGTATTCCGGCCGCGGCGCGGTCCCCGCGAACGGCTCGGTCAACTCGTTCTCCACGCTGTTGAACACGACGAAAATGTTCGAGCGCGGCGTCGGCGTGATGTTCCCACCCGACGCATGCAGCGCGTTGCAGTCGAACATTGTCATCGACCCCTCGGGACCGGTGATCAGGTCGATCCCGTGCGACTCACCGAGCTCCGTGATCGCCTCCTCAGACGGCGAGCCCACCGTCGGGCCGGTCGTCACCAGCGACTCGTTGTAGAAGTCATCCGGCGTCTCGCCGGCAGTCTGCACGAAATACCGCTGCGTACCGGGCATGATCATCAGCGGGCCGTTGTATTCGCGGTTCGGCGTCAGCGCAATCGAGGCGCTGCACGCGCGCGGCCGCGGCATCCCGTCCTCGGCATGCCACGTCTCGAAATCGGAGTGCCAGTAGAACGCTCCCCCGGCGAATCCGGGCTTGTAGTTCAGCCGGCTCTGGTGCACCGTGACGTCGGAGCCCAGGATCTCCTTCGCGAGCTCGATCGCGCCGCTCTCCTCCACTGCGGCCCACACCGCCTCGGACAACAGGTGGACATCGAAAATGGAGCGCACCGCCTGCGTTCCACCCTCGCGGATCACGCGCGGGTCGTCGGCCATGGCCGGGTCGGCGCCAATGCGTTCGATCTCGGAGAGGCACTCGCCCACGCGCGCACCCGAAATTGCACGCTCGCGCTGCGCGTATCCGTCGCGCGCATACGCGGCGACTTCGGCGTTGCGCCGCTCGGCGTCGCCCCACACCACGGGGTCGGGCCGCCGAAAAATCCTCGGTTCGTTCTGGACACGGGTCGGATAGTCGTCTACGACAACCGTCGACACGCCAAACCTCCTTCTCAAGTAGCTGCGAACTCCAGCCACTCGACGACGGCCGGAGGGCGCCCGAAATCGGTCACTACCCAGCTTTACCCTGGTCGAACACTTTGTGCAATTACTGTTCAGTATCGCC
>NZ_DAINST010000042.1:0-9201 GCF_036741115.1 Dietzia sp. | reverse complement strand
TCCATCTCCAGACCTACCCGGGCTTCTTACTTTCTGCAAGGATTTCCGGCCGCCCCTTCCCCATGCCCACCACACCCGAGATCCCCTCGCGCGCACCAGCTTCGACCAACGCAGGCGTGACGCCCGCGGCTACCGCTCTCAGGCTCGGCGCTGCAACGCGACCGCCGTCATACTTGCCACGGCGCACAGGGTCCACGTGCACGCCAACACCCCGGTTATGACGCCGGAGGCATGCAACCACCCCGCCTCTCCATGCACGCGGCCGAGGTAGAACGCGCCGAGCGCGCACGTGCCCACGGGGAACGTGAGCGACCACCAGCCGGCGCCGAACGGCATTCGGCGGGCGAACCCGGCGAGTGTCATCGCCGCGGCGTACGCCGAGACCGCCGTGCCAATCCCGGCGAGAACGACGATCCCGTAGACGTGCGCGGCGTGCAGCACGTCCGGCCGCGCGTGCGCAGGCAGCAGGTCGGCGACGTTCACCGCGATCAGCTGGATCGCCGCGGTCGACTGCCCGACGACGCCGAGCGGAATCCACAGCGAGGGGCGCATCGCGAGCGGAAGCGATTCGCGGCGCCAGTGATGGTGATAGGCGACCGTGAAGACGAGCCCGCCGAGCACGAGCGCGATCGCGAAACAGGCCGAGATCACCGCGAGCAGCGCCACCCGCGCAGCAATGGAGGCCGCGTGCGAAACAAAAGTGCACCCGGCGGTCGCGGACACCATCGGCGCGACAACCGTCAGCCCCCACACCGGGGTCGGCGGCCCGAGCCCACCGGTTCCCCCGGCTAGGCTCCGGCGCCCGCCCGCGCGGCCTTGCCCGCGAACCCGGCGCAGCCGCACAACGAGCCCTACCGCAAAGTCCACGGCCACGAACAACCCGAGCACGGTCCCCGCAGTCCACAGCACCGCGTCCACCCAGAGCGCAATACCCGACAACGATTCAGACCACAGCGGCAGCACCGCGCTCATTGCGGATCCGGCGGACATCATGCCCATCGACACCGTCCCCCACGCCGGCCGCTGCGACGCCTCCCACACCGCCTTCCGAAGCACCTCGGGATCCCGTCGGCACGCACGCGCGAAGCCCCCGAACAGCCCGAGCATCAGCACCCACGCGGCCACAAGCAGCACCGACGACACCGCCAGCCCCGCAAAACCTTCGCCCCACAGCATCGCGACCAGCGAACTGAGAATTCCCGTGCCCATCACCGTCGGGAACCACGCGGGCCCGGCCGGCGGCAGGGGCACGCGCAGAGTCCAGCGCGAATGCCCGGCGGCGCGCGGGGTGAGCTGTGCCAAGATCATGCTTCCAGTCAACGTGGGGCGCGGCGCTCTCGGTAGACCTCGCGCCGTGGAGCGGTCACAAACGCCGGTTGTGACCCCCGCGCTACACTCGCCCACATGTCCCTCTCCGCGCGCGTACCGGACCTCGACCTCCTCGATTCCGTGGTGGCGACGGCGCGCTGCGGATCCATGGGCGCGGCCGCGCATCTCCTCGGTCTCAGCCAGCAGGCGGTGTCGGCGCGGGTGCGCACTGCCGAGAGGCTGCTCGGCGTCGTGGTGTTCGTGCGCAGCCCGTCGGGGGTCGCGCCCACCGATTCCGGCCGCAGCATCCTCACGTGGGCCGACGAGGTCCTGCGCGCCGCGGCCGCGCTCGACGCGGGTGCCGCCGACCTCCGCGGCGATCCCCTGGCCAGCGCGTCCGTCGCGGTGTCGAACACGGTCTCGGAGTGGCTGTTCCCCAAGTGGGCGGCGACGGTCCGGCGGCAGAATCCCCAGGCGAAGATCTCCGCAATCCCCGGCAACTCCGAGCAGGTCCTCGACGCCGTGCAGTCCGATCGCGTCGACCTCGGTTTCGTTGAGGGCCCGACGATCCCGCGCACGGTGTCCTCGCTGGATGTCGCCCGCGACGAGCTCGTCGTGGTCGTCCCTCCCGAGCACGCTTGGGCCGTCACACCCGCGGCCGCGCCCACCGCCGCGACCAGCCCCGCACCCTCACCCTGCGAACCTGCTCCCGTGTCTGCAGAAACGTTGGGGATGACGCCGCTGGTCATGCGCGAGCAGGGCTCCGGAACCCGCACGACCTTCGAATCGGCGCTCGCGACTCTCGGCATTACCGTCGTTCCGCCGCTCATGGAATTCGGCTCCACGGCCGCGGTCCGGGAGGCCGTGTTCGCCGCCGACGCGCCGGCGGTGTTGTCGTCGCTGGCGGTGCAGCGGGACCTCGCCGACCGGCGGCTCGTGCGCGTGCCCGTGTCCGGGGTGGCGTTCCCCCGCACGCTGCGGGCGGTGTGGAATCCGCGGCGTCGCCCGCGCGGGCTCGCCGCAGACCTTCTCGCCGCGGCCGTCGCCTTCGGGCCCGGGCAGGCATCACATCCGTGACGCCGAGCCGACCGCGGAGCCACCAGTCGGGGCGAGCGGACACTCCAAATGTCCAATGCCTTTCTCATCGAAACTTGTAGACACTGCCTACAGACTGCGAAAGAAATGCACGCGTCAACTGGCCCGAGTCGTAACGCGCCCCGCCGGGAAGGCCAGCACAGCGCGACGCGATAAATGCGGTTGTCGGTACGGTTTCCCCACCCCACCAAGCAACGAGGCATGGACGCGAAGCACGGATGCCGCAGGCCAACCCCCCAGCCCATCACCCAAGCAACAAAACCCGTTATCAACCAGCCGCCGGACCGTGACCCGTTCTTGCGTAGCGCAAGCCGTCGCGAGGGACGATAACCCTATGAGTGCGCCGGGCACCCCGCTCGGCCCTGACTCCGAGGAGCTCACATGTCCAGCACAGGCAGCAAGGTTCGCGCAGCAACCGCCGTTTCCGCGGCGGCGCTCATGTCCACGATCGCCCTCGCCCCCGCGGCTGGCGCGCAGTCCGTCGAGGACCCCTTGGGCGATATCACCGGTTCGCTCGGCGGCCCGGTCCCCTGCGATATCGATCCGGCGCAGGTCGCCGCCGATACGCCCGGCCCCTTCCCCGACCGGCCCGAAGTCGGCTGGACGGTCGGCGAGCACAACGACCTCGGCTCCAATGTCGGCTACCTGTTCCTTGAGACCGAGGGCGGTACCGGCTCATCGCCGACGAAGGTCCTGCTCTACCACCACTGCGAGCTCACCGGAACACAGACGGGCGACGAGAGCGCACGCCGCGTCCTCGGTTCGTCGTCCCAGTTCCACGTGTCAGTCGGCGAGTGGCAGGCCCCGTCGGAGGGAGAACCGAACGCGGCCGCGACCTTCGACTACACCGTCTACGTGTGGAACCCCGTCGCCAACGACATGACCGGCATCGACGTCCCCTTCGGCATCACGGTCTAGCCCGGCCACAGCCGGCCGCCATCGCGGCCCCGACATGGCAAGCGCCCGCAGCGAGATCCTTCCTCGCTGCGGGCGCCGCTTTTTATTCGCTCATGACGTCGGACGTGCCGCGCGTCAAGGGCGCACGCACCTACCGCCCTACTTCATATGCGCATCGAACCAGTCGATCGGAACCTCCGGATGGATGCCGAAGAAGTTGTAGCCATTGAAACGGCGGTCGGTGCCCTCGATCCAGTACAGCTTCCTATCGTCCACCGGGATTGCGTCGTAGATGTCCTGAACATCTTGCGGGCGCGTCATCGTGTCGTCGTGGACCTGCGTCACCAGCGTCGGCACGGTCACGGCCGACACGTGCTCGAGCGGCGACTGCTCGGACAGGTGGAAGCCAGTGCGTTCGTGCACCGCGGCGTCAAACTTGGCGTAGCCGTCCTCGATTCCGAGGTTCTTCACGAACTTCTCGACGATGTGGCTGCCGGACACCGGCTGCAGCATCACCATCGACTCGACCTCGGAGAACTCTTCCGGGTGCTTAGACCATGCCACGGCGGTAAATTCGGCGCCGAGACACACGGACAACAGCGGCTTGCGCATGTCCTTGGTATCCGGGCGCGGCGCGGCGTACCGCAGCGATCCGATCACGTCGCGGTATTCGAGCAGACCGATGCCGGCCATACCGCCGTTGCCCTGCCCGCTGAGCCCGTGATTGCGGATGTCGTAGGCGAGGATGTTGTATCCGGCGTCATGCAGCGCCTTGTACTCGGGCAGGAAGTTGACCTCGAACCCGCCGAGCCCGCCGAATTCGGGAAGGTGCCCGGGGTAGCCGTAGCGATTCCCCGGCAGGAAGTGGTTGTGGATGATCAATTTGTCGGAGTCGCCCGGAATGAACCACCCTTCGAGCGGCACGCCGTCCATCGACGGGAACGTCACGTCCTTGTACTCCAACCCGACCTCGGCGGGCCGGCGAAGGTCCGGCGCGCCGCGCGGCGGTCGTGCCCGTCGTCCACAGCTCGACGAATCCGTCGAATGTTTCCTGTGCCTCATTCGTAGCCATAGTTCTCGTCCTTTGTTAGCCCTGTCCGCTTCTGCCAGCGAGGCTGCCAGCCACGCGACCCCCTCAACAAGGGACAGATTTGTCCCTGGAAAACACCGGCCACCTGTCCCCGGGACACATCGCTGGAAAGATGCCCAGCGTGGGAAATGCAGACAACGGCAACGATCTCGGCCACTTTCTCAAGGCTCGCCGCATGGACCTCACACCCGATGACGTCGAACTTCCCTCCCCGACATCGTCCCGGCGCCGAGCATCGGGCCTTAGACGAGAAGAAGTCGCCGCCCTGGCGACGATAAGCCCGGACTACTACGCCCGCATCGAGCAGGGGCGGCGCAACGCGCCGTGGCCCACGCTCGAGGCGATTGCCCGCGTGCTTCGCCTCGATGATGCCGGCCGCGAATACCTGCTCGAGCCATCCACACGCGGCGAGACTGCGTCGGTCTCGCGGAGTCGGCAGAAGGTGGTGCCGCACTTCCATCGGCTCCTCGACGACCTCGACGAGGTGCCCGCGATCATCCTCGGCCGCTGAATGGATGTGCTCGCGGGGAACTCCCCGGCCGCGGCGCTGATCACCGACTTCGGCGGGCTCCCGCCAAACAGGCGAAACTACGTCTACCTCACATTCGCCGAACCCGCGGTCCGCGATCCCTATCGGGATTGGCCGCGCTGCGCGAAGCTCTGCGTGGCGCAGCTCCACATGGAGGTCGCGCGTAATCCGCAGGGCGACCTCAGGCTCAATGAACTCGTCGGCGAGCTATCGGTTCGCGATGCAGACTTTCGCCGCTGGTGGAGCGATCACCACGTCGTCGTTCGCAGCTCGGGAGTCAAGGAGTTCCGCCATCCTGAGGTCGGCGACCTGACACTCGACTGGGACACGCTTACTGCCGCCTCCGACCCCGACCAGCAGTTGATTTCGTGGAGCGCGAAGCCCGGTTCGCTGTCCCTCGAGCGCCTGCAGGCCCTCGCCAAGCGGCACTCGTAAGAGTGTCACCCCGGCATGTCGCTGGCTACGGGATCAATGTGCGGCGACGATCGTCGAGTCGGCACCGAAGACACCAATTCGAGGAAGTCGACTAGTCTCGCCCCACATCGGGTCGGGCCGTCGCCCGGCTTGCTCCACCCATCCATTTATGAGATTCCACCGACTAGAGGCGATGGTCGAATGCCCAGCAGCGAACACGACTGGCGAGTTCTTCTGGCAGAAGAGCGCGGCTACGCGCAGTCTCGGGCCGATGCGCTTCGCGGCTCCCTCGATGCGCTCGTCCGAAAACGCCGAAACGAGGCGGACGACGACGAACACGACCCGGATGGCGACTCGCTTTCCTCGCAATGGTCGATGCTTACTGGACTGCTTGAGTCGACGAAAACCCAACTCCATGAAATCGACGGCGCCCTCAACCGAGTGGACGAAGGTACTTTCGGTATCTGCTCGTCCTGCGGCACTCCAATCCCGGAGGGACAGCTGATGGCGCGCCCCTTCCGCGCACTGTGCGTCGATTGCGCCAGTAAGCGCAAGTCACCGGCATAAGCGGCGGCCGTTCACCGAAACCCCACGGTCAGGCGATTTCGACCGTGCCCTCGCACGTCGTGTATGGCGCCGAGCTCCCGGGGCCGCCGTTGATCCCGACCGCGGACAGCGGCACGGCGACCGACAAAGGTACCGCCGATTCGTTTGCGTCTACAGTCCACTCGACGTGGCCGACTCCGGTGGGGATGTCGTGGTAATCGCCCAAGCGGTCGAAACTGAATGGGCCGAAGTCCTGCGCTCCCTTCTCTCCGGTCGTCGTATTGGTCCAGTGCAGCGTTCCGGTGGTCGCCGCCATCATTGCGCCTCCGGAGAAGTCTGTGGCGGCGACACCCGACTCACCTTCCTTCGTGGTCATTTCGACCTTGAGCGGGTTGGTGGCGACCGAACCGAGGGCCGGGTCCACGGCCACACAGTTTCCGCCGGCGACGGTCGAGCCGAGATCTCCTGAGCCCGCCGCGGCCAGCGCTCCCCCGGCGAGGTTGCCGACCGAGCCGGGAAACTCTTCGACCGACTGGGCGGCGGCGGCGGTGGCGGGGGTCCCGAGGAGCAGCGCCCCGGCACCGAGAACAGCGAGATGACGAACGAGTGTGGAATTACGCATGGCCGGTATCCTTCCGGGTTGTCGTGTGACGACTGTCATCTTCACCTAGCACTGTGCAACACCCGCACTCCAGTGTCAACAGTAGTTACACCGAGGTCGCCGGCGCGCCGCCCGAAATGAGTAGTGCCGCCCCTGGGCAAAAGGCGGCACGTCGGAATAGCGGACTTAGGCGATATCTGTCTCACCCGTACACGTCGTGTACGGTGCCGAACTCATCGGCAAGAACCCGAGAGCGGCCAGAGAAAGCGGCGCGCCATTCTGGTTCGCGTCGATCTCCCAGGTCACGTGGCCGCGTCCCGTGTCCATGTCGAAGCTTGTGAACCTCGCGTCCATTCCACCGAGAATCTCAAAGTCGTGGTCGCCGCTCGTTCCGGCGGTCGTGTTCTCCCAGCGCAGCGTGCCATTGGTCGGGGAACCGAGAATCGATCCACCTTCGATGTCTACATGAGCCGTGCCGGGCCTACCCTCCTTGGAGGCCATTTCGACGTCGAGCGACGAAGCCATCGAGCCGGAGGGATCGGCGGCGACGCAGCGCCCGCGCGCGACTGTCGAGCCGAGGTCACCCAGGCCCGCCGAGGCCAGCGCGCCGCCAGCGGAGTTGGTGACAGAACCTTCGACCGAGCCGGCGGAACCTGGGGCCGGATCGGTTCCCTGCGCGGACGCGGTTACCGGCGCGCGGACGAGGAGAGCCGCGGCGCCTACAACTGCGAGGCTTCGAGCAAGGACGGTGTTTCGCAATGTGGAGATCCTTCCGAGACTGACGAGCAGCCAGCACGGCCCGTAATACAGACGGTGCATCACATAGTGAATGCCATCAACCGTTCGCCCCGACTCCCCTGCGCAGCGGGCGGAGACGTTCTTCCCCGCGCCGGGGCCCCACAGAGCGCGCTCATCGCGCTTACAGTCAGCCCGTGGACAATGGCCTCATGGACCCGACTCCCGATACCACCGCGCCCGATCTCCTCCTCGGACCGATGCTCCGCTACGTCGACGAATCTCGTGCCACGATCTGGGTGGAAACCTCCGCCCCGTGCGAGGTCTCGGTCGTCGTCGGCGACGAGCGCTTCTCCGAGCCCACATGGACCGTGCACGAGCACCACTTCGCGCTCGTCCGGATCGAGGGACTCGAGCCGGACACGGTATCGGCCTATCGGGTCGAGCTCGATTCGCTCGGGGTATGGCCGGAGGAAGGCGGCCGAGAGAGCATGATCCGCACGCTCGCCGCTGGCGAGAACCCCTGCCCCGTCCGGCTCGCCTTCGGCTCGTGCCGCCGCGGCGAGAAGCAGTCGCCCGAGATGCTCAAGAAGATCGGCGCCGATGCGCTCGTCGCCCTGTCCATGCAGATGGAGGACACTGCCCACGAGCGCTGGCCGGATGCGATGCTCCTGCTCGGCGATCAGATCTACGCCGACATCCCCAGTGAGCGGATCGCGGCGCGCCTCGCCGACCGCCGGGCCGCGGGACTCGGCCCAGAGGCCGTGCGCGCCTCCGAAGGCGCCGGCGGTGACCGCGACGTCTCGAAGGAAATCTGCGATTTCGAGGAGTACTCGTGGCTCTACCACGAGTCGTGGTCGGATCCGGACGTGCGCTGGCTCCTCTCCTCCGTGCCGAGCTGCATGATCCTCGACGACCACGACCTCCGCGACGACTGGAATTCCTCGCGCTTCTGGCGCGAGGAGATGACCGCCCAGCCGTGGTGGAAGGACCGCGTCTCCGGCGCATTCGCCAGCTATTTCGTCTACCAGCACCTCGGCAACCTCTCTCCCGACGAGCTCGACAAGGACCCGACCTACACCGAACTCCGCCGGCTCTCGACGCCGGCGGAACGGGAGCAGCTGCTCGCCGATTTCGCGATCCGCGCCGACTCGGTCCCCGGCGCCTCGAAATGGAGCTATCTCCGCGATTTCGGTGCGGTGCGCGTGGTCATGCTCGACGTCCGCGCCTCGCGCCACCTGCACCGCGGGAACCGGCTGGTCATGGATGACGCCGAATGGGAGTGGGCCCGGTCGATGTGCCTCGACGACGGGGTCGAACACCTCCTCATCGGCTCCTCGCTCCCGGCATTCATGTTGCCCGCGCTCCATCACCTCGAGGGCTGGAACGAGGCCACGGTCGAGCTCCTCGGCACGGCCCCGCTGCGCTCTCGCTTCGCCGAATGGCTCCGCCGGGCGGTGGATCTCGAACACTGGGCGGCGTTCCGCAGCTCCTTCAACGGACTCGTCACGCTGCTCACCGAGGTCGCCAGGGGCGACAGCGGGAGCGCGCCGTCATCCATCCTGGTCCTGGGCGGCGACGTGCACTGCTCTTACATCGAGGAGGTCACGCTCACCGATCCGAGCGTCGCCGATTCGCGCACCGCGGTTCACCAGCTCGTCATGTCGCCGTACCGCAATCCGCTCAACCTCCCGATCAGGGCGGTCAATCGCCTCGCCCAGACCCGCCCGGTGATCGCCGCGCTCAGCGCGCTCTCGCGGCACCGCGGTGTCGTCGAGCCCGCAGCGCAGTGGGGCGTGTCCGACGGGATCTGGTTCGACAACGGAGTGATGACCCTCGAGCTGGAGGGGCGCGCCGCGCGCGTCGAGGTCGACCACGCGAGCGTCGAGTGGCCGAGTGAGGGCAGCAAGGAGGAGCCGCGTCAGGTTCTGCGCCGCACGCTGAACAAGATGCTCGCCGGCTGAGCCAGAACGCGGCAGACGCTGC
>NZ_DAINST010000041.1:0-26510 GCF_036741115.1 Dietzia sp. | reverse complement strand
CGCCAAGGGCGTGGAGACGGCCACACTGCGCCGCGGCTCGCAGATCATCGTCGACGAGGGCGCAATTCCCGAGGACCAGGTCGCGGTGCTCTCCGGCCCCAACCTCGCTGCCGAGATCGCCGAGGGGCAGTTCGCGGCGACCGTCATCGCGTGTTCCGACGAGCGGCGAGCGGAGCAGATGCAGGGGGTCTTCGCCACCGGCTACCTGCGCCCGTACACCAACGGCGATGTCGTGGGATGCGAGATCGCGGGCGCGGCGAAGAACGTCATCGCCCTCGTGTGTGGCATCGCCGCCGGGCTCGGGATGGGGTACAACACCTCAGCCACCCTCATCACTCGTGGGCTGGCTGAGATCACGCGACTCGGCGTCGCGCTCGGCGCCGAGCAGCCGACATTCTCAGGCCTCGCCGGCATCGGGGACCTGGTCGCGACGTGCAGTTCCTCGCTCTCGCGCAACCGCCGCTTCGGCGAGCAGCTCGGCCGCGGCCGCACGATGGAGGAGGCGCAGGAGGCGACCAATGGCCAGGTGGCCGAGGGCGTCAAGTCATGCACGTCGATCAAGGCGCTCGCCGACGCTGCAGGGGTAGAGATGCCTCTCACCGAGGCCGCCCATCTCGTGTGCCACGAGGGTGTCGCCGTCTCGGATCTGGTCCGCACGCTCATGGACCGCTCGAAGAAGAGCGAATAGCCGCGCCACGGCGTCCGGGCGCGCGGAACCGGCGCGCCGGCCCGGTACGGTGTTGTGCGTGAGTCGCATAACCGTTGCAGTCCTGTACGGAGGGCGTAGCCCCGAACACGGCATCTCCTGCGTGTCGGCCGGCGCCATCATGAGCCACCTCGATTCCGAGCGGTACGAGGTGGTGCCCGTGGGGATCACGGCCGAAGGTGCCTGGGTCGAGGGCACTCGGGAATTCTCCTCGCTCCGCATCCAGGACGGCCACCTCCCAAGCGTCTCCGATGCCGGACGCCGCCTCGCCCTCGAGACCTCCGCCGCGGAGTGTGGCACCCTGCGGATCGTCGGTGGCGATTCTGCGGGTGAGGTCCTCGCGAAGGCCGATGTCGTCTTCCCGGTCCTCCACGGTCCCAACGGCGAGGACGGCACGATCCAGGGCCTGCTCGAGCTCTCCGGGGTCGCGTATGTCGGCCCTGGCGTGTTCGCGTCCTCGGCCGCGATGGACAAGGAATTCACGAAGAAGGTGCTCGGCGAGGCCGGGCTGCCGATCGGCACCCAGATCGTGCTGCGCGGCGAGGACTCGACGGTCTCGGAGGACGACCGCGCCCGCCTCGGGCTCCCCGTCTTCGTCAAGCCCGCGCGTGGAGGATCCTCGATCGGCATCTCGAAGGTCGGCGATTGGGCGCAGCTCGACGCCGCGCTGGCGGCGGCGCGCGAACACGATGCGAAGGTCATCGTCGAGGCCGGGATCGTCGGCCGCGAGATCGAGTGCGGCGTGCTCGAGTTCCCCGGCGGCGAAGTGCGCGCGAGCCTCCCCGCCGAGATCCTCTTCCCCCACGCCGAGCCCGAGGGAGGCGAAGGGTCCGAAGCCGGCGCGGCAGACGATTCCTTCTACGATTTCGATACCAAGTACATCGACGCGGTGAGCACCTACGAGCTCCCCGCAGAGATCACCGACGCCGAGACCGAGGACGTCCGCCGGATGGCGATCGAAGCGTTCCGCGCGCTCGACGCCAAGGGGCTCTCGCGAGTCGATTTCTTCGTCACTACCGATGGCCCGGTGATCAACGAGGTCAACACCATCCCCGGATTCACGCCTATATCGATGTACCCGAAGATGTGGGAGGCCTCGGGCATCGAGTACTCCGAGCTCCTCGACACCCTGGTCCGCACCGCGCTCGATCGGGGCTGAACGCTCCGTTCCCACCGCGCGGCCGGAGAGGGGCTCGTAGATTTGCGGGCATGAGTAATCCCGCCGCAGCCAGCAACCCCACCGAGCTGAGCCCGGACGCCTACCGCGCCCACATCGCCGCCGATATTGCGCGCGTCGCCGAGATCTTGCCCGCCCACCACGCGCCCGAGTGGTCGGCGCCGGTGCCGACGTGTGGGGAATGGACGCTCCGCGATCTCGTCGTCCACCTAGGAATCGTGCACCGCATGGTCGTCCGCGCCATCGCCGAGCGCGTCTCTCCGCGCGGATTCGACGATTCGCCGGCCGAGGGCACAGACCTCTCCGAGTGGTTCCGCGAGGGCGCGGCCGCCGCGTTGGAGGCACTCGATGCCCCGCCGGAGACCCCGGCATGGACCTTTTATCGCGACCGGGACACCGTCGGCTTCTGGCTGCGCAGGCAGGCGATGGAGAACCTCATCCACCGCATCGACGCCGAGCTCGCCCTCGGCGCGGAGACGGGGATCGACGTCGAGCTGGCCCGAGACGGTATCGCCGAGGTCATCGATGACATCGCACACCGCATGGTGGCAGTCGGGCGGTTCGAGCTCCCCGACCGGGGGATCGTGGTCGAGGCTTCGGATGGGCCGCGCGATGACCAGGCTGCGGGGGAGGCGGCGCGCTTCGAGATCGGTACGCCCGAGCCGCGGCGCGCGCCAGATGCGACAGGCCCGGCCGCCGAGCTGCTCCTCGCGCTGTGGAAGCGTCGCACCGTGAGTGGGACGGGTGGAGGCGGTGTGAGCGCGGCCGATATCGAGCTCCTGGACGAGGAGGCGGCGGAGGCGTTGGCGCTTCCGCTGACGCCGTAGTCCGGCGTCATGGGCGGGCGGAGCCCAATCCCTCTATCTATGCAGAGGTGGGCTCCACGTACTGGTAGAGGTCCGTCCGCATGGCTGCGGGATCGGCGCCGGGCGAGGGCTCGGTCACGTAGACCTCGAAGAACGGCAAGCGCGGGGTGAGCCCCCGCTCGGCGATCTCCTCCCCGAATTTCTCCCACGCGCCGAAGAGCTCGTCGTAGGCACCGATATGCGAGATGACGGCGAGCGTCCCCGCGGCAATGGTGCCGCGCTCGATGGTGACCTTCTGCGCGGGGATCTTTCCGAGCAGCGGCACCCGGGAGGGGAAGCCGATCTCGAGGTCCACCGTCTCGCGGGGTACCGAGGTGTACGCGGCGTACGCGGGCCCGGCGGGCTCCATCGCGGTGGCGAGGGAGGAGAACGCCGCGTCGTAGAGCTCGGCGATTTTCGAGAACTGCCAGCCGGTGACCCGCACGCAGGCGGTGTCGATCGGGGTGTCGAGCTCGATGATCTCGAGCTCCGTGCGCTCCGGGGCGGTGAGGATGGCGGCGTCCATGATTGCTCCTGGGGTGGGGTGTTGTTACTCAGGCCGTCGGGCGGCTGGTCTGTCGGGCTGCTCGGCGGGCGATCGACTAGCGGGGTGCAGAGGGGCCCGCGGCGCCGGCGGGCGCGGGGGCGGGCTCGATAGCGGGGAGTGTGCCGGTGATGGTGTCCGAGAGCGCCTGGATCGGGCCGGTGCCGGAGTTCTCCGGGAGGGTGACGGCGACGAACACTTTGCGGTCGACCGCGACCCAGGTCGAATCCTGGGCGTCGGCTGCGGGATCGGGCTCGTTGAACCACTGGACGCCGTTGACCTCGGTGAGGGCCGCGCCGACGACGAAACCGCCCGGCGCGGGGACGCCGCAGCGTACAACAACCTCGGAGCCGTCGGACATGCGGAAACCGGCGGCGCCCGCGGGGGCCGGGGCGGAGAAGTCGACCTGCTTGGCGTCGCCGAGCGAATCGGGGAACGCATCGAGCAGGTCCGTGCATTCCGGCGCATCGGCGTTCGTGCCGGGGAATTCGCCCGCCGAGATGGGATCGTCCTGAGAGACTCCGTTGTCCCGGAGCACCTTGTTCGCGCCGACGAGCACGCCGGCGAGGAGGACGAGTGGGATGATGATGGCCGCGGCGATCGCCCACGGGCTGCGGCGCATCGGGTCCGCTTCGCGGAGGCTCTCGCGGCGCGGGGTCCGGGTGTTCTCGTTCGCCCCGGCGTCCGAAGCCTGCTCGGGGGATTCCGGCTCCCGTGTATCTTCCGGTGTAGTTCTCGAGGACTCGTCCGACATACGCCCAAGGCTACGGCCTCGGGCGTCGACCACCGAACCACCCGTGTCCGTTGGCCCCGTGCCCATCGGTCTATATCCGTATCGCCGAAAGGGGGAAGGCCAGAATGACCGATGACTCGCGTTCGGTGGCGGAGTCGACGGAAAGCGAGATCATCGCGCTCTTCGCTGCCGCGGCCGAGCGCCATCTTCCCGGGGCAGGCCGCCAGGGAGCGGAAGCGCTCGTGGTCGCCAATGGGGACGATGCCGCCGTCTTCCGCGCCGGTTCCGACGTCGTGGCGAGTACCGACATGATCGTCGAGGGCACCCACTTCCGCCGCTCCTGGTCGAGTCCGGAGGAGATCGGCGCGAGGGCGATCGCCCAGGCGTGCTCGGACATCTCGGCGATGGGCGCGAGTCCCCGGTACGTGGTCCTCGCGGCGTGTCTCCCGCCCGCGCTGCCCATCGGCGATGTCGCGCGGATGGCCGAGGGGGCGGCGGCCGAGGCGCGCAAGGCCGGCGCCCACATCATCGGCGGCGACGTGACCACGGGGCCCGTCCTCGTCCTCGCTCCCATGGCACTCGGGGAGTTCGACTCGGTCTACCACGGCGCCGTGTCCCTCTCCGGAGCGCGTCCCGGCGACACGATCGCGCTCACGGGACACCCGGGGCGTGCCGCCGCCGGGCTCGCGCTCCTCGAAGCCGGCCTCGGCGAAGCCGGGAACCCCGAACTGCGGGACGCCCTATCCAGGTTCCGCGTTCCGTCCCCGCCCTATGAGCTGGGGCCGGTGGCCGCCGCCGCAGGGGCGAGCGCGCTCACCGATGTCACCGACGGCTTGCTCCGCGACCTCTCCGGGCTCTGTGCGGCCAGCGGAGTCGCCGCAGGCCTCAACTATGCCTCGCTCGATGCAGATCCGGTGCTCGACGAGGCGGCGCAGCGCCTGGGCGATCCCGCCGCCGTGCGGGACTGGCGACTCGACGGTGGGGAGGACCACGGCCTACTCGCGACATTCCCACGTGGCACCGAGCTCCCCGGGGGATTCGCGGCGATCGGCGTCATCCTCGAACCCACTCTGGAGGTCGGGGAGGGGACCGTACTCGTCGATGGAGAACCCGTGGAGGCCTCGGGGTGGGACTCCGCGCGCGGCGAACGGGCCGGAGGCGGCCCGCAGCGGCGCCCGTAGACTCGGCAGCATGGCGATCTACGCACTGGGAGACCTGACACCCGACATAGGGCCGGAGGCCTACGTCCACCCGGACGCGGTGGTCATCGGCAACGTGACCCTCGGTCCCGGCGTCTCGATCTGGCCGAACGCCGTGCTGCGCGGCGACTACGGGCGCATCGAGGTCGGGGAGATGAGCAATATCCAGGACGGTTCGATCATCCACTGCACGGCCACCGAGGCCACAGTCTTCGGGCGGCACTGCATCGTGGGGCACGGCGTGCACGTCGAGGGGGCGACCGTCGGGGACGGGGCGCTGCTGTCCTCGGGGTCGATCGTGCTCAACGGGGCTCGGGTCGGCGCGGGGGCCGTGGTCGCCGCAGGCTGCCTCGTGCCGCCGCGCTTCGAGGTTCCCGCCCGGCGCATGGCCATGGGCGTTCCCGCGAAGATCCGCCCCGATCACGAAATTCCCGAGGACTTCCTGGCCGGGAACACGCAGAAGTACCACGAGAACGGCCGGCGCTACGCCGCCGAGCTGCGGCGCCTTGACTAGCGCGGAACGCCGTCCGCTCGCCGAGATCCTCGACCCCGGTTGGGCCGAGGCTCTCGAGCCGGTGGCAGAGAATATCCGGGCAATGGGGGATTTCCTCCGCGACGAGAACGCGGCCGGGCGGGGCTACCTTCCCGCCGGGGAGAACGTCTTGCGGGTATTCACCCAGCCCTTCGACGAAATTCGCGTGCTCATCGTGGGTCAGGACCCCTACCCGACGCCCGGACACCCCATCGGGCTGAGCTTCGCCGTCGACGCGCACGTCCGGCCGCTCCCACGCTCCTTGCAGAACATCTACCGCGAGCTGCACGACGACCTCGGCATCGCGCCGCCGCAGCACGGGGACCTCGGAGCGTGGTCGAAGCAGGGGGTCATGCTGCTCAACCGCTGCCTCACCGTGCGGCCGGGGACGCCGGCCTCACACCGACGCAAGGGCTGGGAGGCCATCACCGACAGGGCAATCGAGGCGCTCGTCGAGAGGGACGGGCCGCTCGTCGCGATCCTCTGGGGGCGGGACGCGCAAGGGCTCGCGCCAAAGCTCGGCGACGTGCCGCGCATCGAATCCGTGCACCCCTCGCCGCTTTCGGCCTCACGGGGGTTCTTCGGCTCCGCGCCATTCAGCAAGGCCAACGCCGCGCTGGCCGAGCTCGGCGGCGAGCCCGTCGACTGGAGGATCCCGGAGCTGGGCTAGCGGGTTCGGACGGTTTGGGAGTCGATATCGGGGTGCGAACTCGCGTCGGCCGCCGAGCTCGTGTCAGGCGCCGAACCTGTGTCAGGCGCCGAACCCGTGTCAGGCGCCGAACCTCGGCGCCCGCCTCTCGACGAACGCCGCCACCCCCTCGCGACCGTCCGCGGACACCGAGTTCTTCGAGATGGCGAAGCGCTCCGCGCGCAGGGACGCGTCCAGCGGGCCTGTCCATGCGGCCGCGAGCAGCGCCTTGATCGAGGCGTACGAGTCCCGCGGTCCGGAGGCGAGGCCACGGGCGATCTCCATGGCGGCTGCCTCGACATCCTCTGCGCCGACGTTGCGCGAGAGGATCCCCAGGGAATGGGCCTCCTCGCCGGAGATGCGCGCGCTCGTGAGTAGGAGGTCCGCCGCGCGCGTGCTGCCGACTACCCGGGGGAGGAAGTGGCTCACCCCGCAGTCCGGGGACAGGCCGATCGCGGAATACGCGAAGGCGAGATTCGTGCCCTCGCCGCCGACGGCGATGTCGGCGGCGAGGCAGAAGCCGATCGCCCCGCCCGCCGCCGCGCCCTTGACCGCAGCGACCACCGGGATCTCGAGCGCCGCGAGCCGCGTGACCAGAGAGTTGGCGTAGCCGGCAGTGTCGAGAATGGTCTGCTCGGTGTCTTCGGCCTCGTGGAACCCGCGGACGTTTCCGCCCACGGAGAAGTGCTTGCCGAGCCCCACGAGGAGCACTGCGCCCGCGTCCACCTCTCCGCGGCCGAGGGCGTCGAGGGCTGCCGCAGACTGCTGCAGCGCTTCGTCCGAGAGCGCGCCCGCGTTCTCGGTGGTCGATATGGGGAGTACTAAAACCCCGCTGTCGATCCGGACGAGGGGAAGCCCGGCGAGCGCGCCCTCCTCTGCATCTGGAGCGGGTACGGCGGACACGGATTCGGACACGGGGACAACCTCCGGGGTCGGGCATGAATCGATCGACGGGTATCGGCACCAGGCCGCCGGATCAGCGTACTAAGGTTGGTTGCTGCGAGAGCGGAGAACGAGAACGAGAACGCCGGTAGGCGCCGAGGGATTACGGAGAGCGACGATGGTCCAGGTCGACAGCGCCCATGCAGGCGCCGCGCCGGGGCCCCGGGGAACCCTGGACGTTCTCGACGGCCCCGCGGCGCTCGATTGGGCCCGGCGCGCCGCCGACGCGCTTCGCGCCGCGAAGGACGAGATCAACGGGCTCAATGTGTTCCCTGTCCCGGACTCCGACACCGGCACGAACATGGTGCACACGATGGGTGCGGCCGTGGCTAGCGCCGAGCGCGCGGCGAAGGGCACGGGGGAGAGCGGTTCCGCGGCGCCCAGCGCTCAGGAGATCGCCGCAGCGCTGGCCCGCGGTGCGATCCGCGAGGCCCGGGGGAACTCCGGAGTAATCCTCTCCCAGGTCCTGCGCGCGATTGCCACGCACACGGGCGCGGAAGGGGTCACAGCCGAGACGATCGGCCTCGGCCTGCGCACAGCGGTGTCCATTGCCGGCGAGGCGCTCTCTACTCCCGTCGAGGGAACGATCATCACGGTCCTGCGCGAGAGCGCCGAAGCCGCCGAGGACACGGACATCGCCGACACCGGCCTCGCGGGCGTCGCGATCGCCGCCGCCGATGCCGCGTGCGCCGCCCTCGAACGCACGCCCGAGCTCCTCGACGTGCTGCGCGAAGCCGGAGTCGTCGACGCGGGCGGGCGAGGTCTGCTCGTTCTCCTCGACACCCTGGTCGCGGTTGTCACGGGCGAAACCCCCGAGCGGCCGACGTTCGCGCCCAAGTCCGAACCGACGTCCACATCGGCGTCCATGCCCGCGTCAGGGGCTGCATCCCAGCCCCGGTCGTCGTTCGAGACCTACCCAAAACCAGGTAACAGCCGGTCTGTTGGCGGCCGGCACGGTCCGGAACCGGCCGCAGGTACCGGTGAGTCCGGGCCAGGGGGCAGCCTGGCCTCCACCGCGAAGGCGGACGAGCAGCCTGTGGACGGCCGCGAAGTGGACGCGGAGGCCGTCACCCGCTTCGAGGTCATGTACTCGCTGCGCGGCATGGAGTCCCCGGAGGGCGGGATGCTCCGCGAGGAGCTGCAGAACCTGGGCGACAGCGTCATCGTCGCCACGGACGGCGCGCGCGGCGCCGAGGCGTACTGGTCGATCCACGTTCACACCAACGACATCGGTGCGGCGATCGAGGCGGGCATCGGGCTCGGCGAACTCGCCGAGATCCGTGTCGAGGATCTATTCGGCCCGCCCGAGCCCGGTGCGGACGAGGCGACCGATCCCGGCCGCGCCGTCGTGGCGCTCGTCGAACCGGGCCCCATCGCAGGGCTCTTCGAGGAGGCCGGGGCCGTGGCTGTCGATTCGACAGTCACGGAGCCGGAGATCATTCGCGCCCTGCTCGACGTCGCCTACTCGGAGATCATCGTGCTCTCCAACGGCGCGCTCGGCCACGAGCTCATGGCCGCGATCGACGACGAGCTCGTCGCCCACGGTCGCCACTGCATCCTCCTTCCCACCCAGTCGGTCGTCCAGGGCCTCGCCGCGCTCGCGGTGCATGATCCGGACTCCTCGCTGTCCATCGACGGCTTCGACATGTCGGACGCCGCCGCGGCGACCCGTTACGCCCGCCTCGACCGGGCGTCCAAGCGCGCGCTCACCCTCGTGGGGCCGTGCGCGGCCGGGGACATCGTCGGGGTCATCGGCCACGACGTCGCCGTCGTCGAATCCGATCCGGCGGCCGCGTTCGCCGCCGTCGTCGATCAGTTGCTCGCGGTCGCGGGGGAGATGCTTACCATCTTCGCCGCACCAGAGATCCGGGACATCGTCGAGGCCGAGATCACGAGACTCTCCGAACGGTTCCCCGACCTCGAGATCGTCCTCTACGATGCCGGTGCCGGAGACGTGCTCGCCTACGTGGGGCTCGAATGACCCAGCCGGACACCGCGCTCTCCGAGCTCGTGCCCTCCGCGCTGGCGAAGAAGCTCGCCCGGGATCTCGAGATCGGCACGGCGGCCGAGCTCCTCGGGCTCGTTCCGCGCGACTATCGCGACCGGGGCGCCACGGACCCGGAGACAGGAATCTCCGACGGCGACCCCATCGGCTTCTCCGGGGACGTCGCCCGCGTTTCGGACAATTTCTCGCGGGGACAGCGTCCGCGGGTGCGGACCGTGTTCGTCGGCGTCACCACGGAATCCGGTCCGCGCACGGCGGTGTTCTTCAATATGCCGTGGATCAAACACAAGATCCGGGGCGGCGAGCACATCGAGGTCGTAGGGATCGCGAAGCTCCGAGGCGCCGAGATCACGGTGGTCAACCCGACCTTCCGGAGCGCCTCCTCGACAGGAGTAGAGGGCAACTCCCGCGAAGAAGCGGAACAGCTCGAGCCACCGGCCGGCACCGGCCATGCCGCGAAGGACGTGCTCGAGATCGCCGACGAGAAGGTCGTCACGCTCGGAGAGGCGCCGATTCTCGAGCGCCCGATTCTTCCGCTGTACCCGGCATCGAAGAAGACGAGCACGTGGGACGTGCTCGCCGCCGTCGCCATGGTGTTGCCGCAGATCGAACCGCCCGCGGAGACGCTCTCGGAATCCAAGCGCGAGCAGCACGGGCTCATTCCGCGCGGAGAGGCCGCTCGCGCGATCCATTTCCCGTTCGACAGGCCCCAGCTCGCCGCGGCGATCCGGCGCCTCAAGTTCGACGTCGCGCTCACCGTCCACCTCCGCCTCGGCCGGCGCAGGCTCCGCCTCGAGGCCGGAGCGGCGCCGGCCAGCCCGCTGCCCTCGGCCCCGCCGTCGGGAAGCCACGGCGGGAATGACGGCGCAGGTGCCGGGCTCGTCGGGGCCATCCGGGCCGCGCTGCCCTACGAGCTCACGGCGGGCCAGGACCGCGTGCTCGGCGAGATCTCGGCGGACCTGGCCAAGGACTATCCCACCGCCCGGCTCCTCCAGGGCGAGGTGGGCTCGGGCAAGACCGTCGTCTCGTTGCTCGCCATGGCGCAGGTCGTCGACGCCGGGCGACAGTGCGCGCTCATCGCGCCCACGGAGGTCCTCGCGGCGCAGCATGCCAGGGCCCTTCGGAGCCTCCTCGGAGAGCTCGCCGCGCCCGAGGGCGCGTACTCCGGGACGCTCTTCGCGCAGCCGATCGACTCCGCGGGCGGCGCCGACGGGAACGGAGGCGGGCGCAGGACCACACTGAACATCGCGCTCGTCACCGGCTCCCTCGCCGTCGCAGCGCGCCGCGAGGCGCTGCTCGGGCTGGTTACTGGCGAGGTCGACATCGTCGTCGGCACCCACGCCCTTTTCGAGGAGTCCGCGCAGTTCTACGACCTCGGCCTCGCGGTCATCGACGAGCAGCACCGCTTCGGCGTCGAGCAGCGCCAGGCTCTGCGCGCGAAGCGCACCGACGGCGCCACGCCGCACCTGCTCACCATGACCGCCACCCCGATCCCGCGGACCATCGCGATGATGCACTTCGGCGACATGAGCACCTCGACCCTCACCGAGCTGCCCGCGGGTCGCCAGGACGTCGAGACTCACGTCGTCCAACTCGGTGCGATGCCGACGCCGAAGGCCGAGAAATGGGTGCGCAGAGTCGGCGAGCGGATCTCCGAGGAGGTCGCCGCGGGTGGACGCGTGTTCGTCGTCGCGCCGCGGATCGACAACTCCGCGGAGGACCTGGAGGAGAAGATCCCGCCGGGGATGGGCGCGCCGGCCGGCCTCGCCCGCCCGGGTCGCGGGGTCGAGGATCTCTTCGATCAGCTCGCCGCCGCGCTCCCCAAAGACCTCCGGATCGGGATGGTCCACGGCAGGCTGCCGTCCGACGTCAAAGACGAGACGATGAACGCCTTCGGGTCCGGGAGCCTCGACGTGCTCGTCGCGACGACGGTGATCGAGGTCGGTGTCGACGTGCCCGAGGCGACGATGATGGTGGTGCTCGACGCCGACCGCTTCGGCATCTCCCAGCTGCACCAGCTCCGCGGACGTATCGGCCGTGGCGACAAACCTGGCGTGTGCCTCCTCGTGGCCACCGTCGCTCCGGGATCGCTCGCCGAGCAGCGCCTCGAGGCGGTCGCCGCGACGCGCGACGGCTTCGAACTCGCGCAGCGCGACCTCGAACTCCGCGGCGAGGGAGACGTGTTCGGCTCCCGCCAGTCCGGCGGGCGCGCCGCGGGGCGCATCCTCTCCGCCGCCTCCGACGGCGAGATCATCGCCGAGGCGGGGGAGCTCGCCGCGCGCATCCTGTCCGAGGATCCGGAGCTCGAGCACCACCACGTGCTCTCCGCCGAGATAGACGGATTCGATGACGCCGACTACCTTGATCGCACGTGACCCGCCTGATCTCCGGCGCTCTGCGATCGATGCAGCTCGCCGTCCCGCCCTCGGGGACCCGTCCGACCACCGACCGCGTCCGTGAAGCGTGCTTCAGCGCCGTCGAGGCGCGACTCGACCTCTCGGGCTGCGCGGTGCTCGACCTCTACGCCGGATCGGGGGCGCTCGGACTCGAAGCGCTGAGTCGCGGCGCCGGGAGCGTGGATCTCGTCGATTCCTCGCCTCAGGCGCTCCGCGTCATGGAGAAGAACGCGGCGGAGGCGCGGCGCCGCCTGGGACTCGTGGCAGGCGACGTCAGGGTGCGGAGGGGTGAGCTGCCCGGGGCGATCGACGGTCCGTGCCCCAGGCCGGGCGGCTACGACCTCGTGCTCGTCGATCCGCCATACGATCTCGTGCCCACTCAGGTCCCGGCGCTGCTCGAACGGCTTGTCGCTCACGGTTGGCTGTCCGAGATCGGGCACGTGTTGTGCGAGTCCTCTGCGCGCACCGCGGACGCGGGGTGGCCAGCGGACATCGAAAGCGATTTCGACAGGACATATGGCGAGACCCGCGTGCGCATCGGCGTGGTCGCCGGCGACTGAGCCATACGGCGCGACTCCCGCTCCGGGTACACGCGCCGTGTGCCCGCAAGGCGATAGCGTGGGGAACATGACCATCGCAGTGTGCCCAGGCTCTTTCGATCCCGTGACCCGCGGACACGTCGACGTTGTCGAGCGCGCCGCGCGGCTCTTCGACGAGGTGATCGTGTGCGTGGTCCACAACCCGAACAAGAACGGCACCTTCTCCGTCGACGAGCGCCAGGAGCTGCTCGAGGCGAGCACGTCGCACCTCGAGAACGTGAGCGTCGACGCGTTTACCGGTTTGCTCGTCGATTACTGCCGCTCGACCGGCGCGGCGAGCGTCGTCAAGGGTCTGAGGGGCGAGCAGGACTACGCCTACGAGGAGCCGATGGCGCATATGAACTGGGAGATCACGGGGCCGGACCTCGAGGGCAGGATCGATACCGTGTTCGTCGCGGGTCAGCCCCAGTGGTCATACGTCTCCTCGTCGCTCGTGCGGGAGGTCGCGCGTCTCGGGGGTGACGTCGCGCACCTCGTCCCCGAGCCCGTCGCGGCGGCGCTCGCCGAGAAGTTCGCCTAGGGGCGGCGCGGCACACCCGCGCCCAGGTGGATTCGAGGACAATGACCTGCAGGACCGCGCCGGGACGCCGGCGGCGGTGTGGAGAGGGAAGGATGGAAGTGTGTACCGAGTTTTCCAGGCACTCGATGATCTGATCGCGATGATCGAAGAGGCGCGCGCTATTCCCATGACGGCGAATTGCGTGATCCCCAGGCAGGACGCGCTGCTCCTGCTCGACGAGATCCGCGACGCCTTCCCGGGGGAACTCGACGACGCGCAGGACGTCCTGGACAAGCGGGACGAGATCGTCTCCGAGGCCGAGGGCACCGCCAACCAGCTCACCAGCAGCGCACAGGCGCAGGCCGAGGAGACCGTCTCCGGCGCGAACGCGCAGGCGGACCAGACGATCGCGGATTCCGAGCGCCGCGCGGACAAGATTCTCGTCGATGCGAACTCGCGCAGCGACGCGATCATGACGGCCGCGGAGACCGAAGCGGCGGAGACCGTCGGCTCAGCCAACCGCCGCGCCGAGGACACGATCGAGCGCGCCCGCGCCGAAGCCGAGCGCACGGTGAGCGATGCCGAGGCGCTGTACGACCGCATGATCACCGAGGCGCGCGAGGAGCAGCAGCGCCTCGTCTCCGAGTCCGAGGTCGCCCGCGTCGCCGCGGAGGAGTCCCGCCGCGTCCGAGACGAGGCCTACGCCGAGAGCTCGCAGCGCCGCGCCGAGTGCGACGACTACGTCGAGCAGAAGATGGCCGAGTTCGAGGACGTGCTGTCCTCGACGATCCGCACGGTGCAGAGGGGGCGCGCCGAGATGTCGGGCAGCTACGCGCCGCGGCGCGAGTCCGGAGACGCGGGCGTGCGCGAGCTCGGCGAGGAGTACCTGCGCCACGACGAGCGCTCGCGGTACTAGGCGGGTTGTAGCCGGTCACCAGGCGGTAGGTGACCGGCTACTGGCTAAGTGTCCCGGCGGGTAGGATCCGGAGACGTGTCAGATACAGCCAAGTCCAGCGCGAAGCCCAGCCGCCCGGCCGGGAACTTTCTCTTCGATACCCACAGGCTGCCCACGGCGGCCGGCTCCACGGCCGACTGGCAGGCGAGCGTCCCGCTCCGCACGCCCATCGGCGTGGAGATGGTGCGGATCCCCGAGGGCAATGATGTGGATCTCGATCTGCACCTCTCGCGCGTCGAGGACGGCGTCTACGTGTCGGGGACCGTGTCCGCCGATGCGGTAGCGGAGTGCGTGCGCTGCCTCGGCGAGATGCCGCAGCGGGTGTCCGTGCGGCTGGGTGAGTTCTACGCCGAGCCCGGCTCTCCCTCGGCCGAAGGCGGCGAGGAAGAAGAGGTCCGGCTGCTCGACGATGGCAACATCGACCTCGAGCAGGCGTTGATCGACGAGTTCGGCCTCTCCTTCGACCTCGCTCCCACCCACGAGTCGGTGCTCGGTGTCGAGTGCCCACCGGACTCGGACGTGCCCGCCCCGGACGGGGACGCGGAGACTTGGCAGAAGCCGGTCGACCCCCGCTGGTCCGGACTCGCCGAGAAGTTCGGGCGCGATCCCGAGACCGGCGAGGAAGTCTAGGCAGCGCAGAGGTCGGGGGAACGCAGAGAATGTCGAAATCCACGCAATCAACGTCCGGAGAGGACGAGGCCGCACAGGCCCGCGCCGAGGACTACGCCACGCTATTCGCGGCGCTGGGCGTCACGGTCGAGCCGGAGGCCATGCGCCTCGCGCTCACGCACCGCTCCTACGCCTACGAGCACGGCGGGCTCCCGCACAACGAGCGCCTCGAGTTCCTCGGGGACACCGTGCTCGGTCTTTCCGTCACGGAGTATCTCTACCGCACCTATCCGGAGCGGCCCGAAGGCGAGCTCGCGAAGATCCGCGCGAGCCTGGTCAACATGTATACGCTCGCCGAGGTCGCGCGGGAGCTCGGTGAGGGCGGGCTCGGCGCGCACATCCGGCTCGGCAAGGGCGAGGAGCTCACCGGAGGACGCGATAAGGACTCGATCCTCGCGGACACGACCGAGGCCGTCTTCGGCGCTATCTACCTCGAGCACGGGCTCGAGCCCGCGCGGAAGGTAGTGCTCGAGCAGCTCGGTGAGCGCCTCGATTCCGCGCCCCGTCTCGGCGCCGCGCTCGACTGGAAGACCAGCCTGCAGGAGGTCTGCGCCGCCAAGCACCTCTCGGCTCCGCGCTACCGGATCGCCGAGTCGGGGCCCGACCATGCCAAGGAGTTCACCGCCACCGTGGTCGTCGACGGCGAGGACCGCGGATCCGGGACCGGGCGCTCCAAGAAGGAAGCGGAGCAGCGCGCCGCCGAGCGGGCGTATGCCGAACTCTCCGGGAAGGGCGCCGAGAAGTAGCCCATGCCCGAGCTTCCCGAGGTCGAGGTCGTCCGCAGGGGATTGGCCGATCACGCGGTCGGCCGGCGTATCGAGCACGCCGAGATCACCGGGCACCGTGCCGCGCGAGAGCACCCCGGGGGCGCGGCGGGCCTCGCGGACGAACTCTCGGGCCAGACGCTCGCCGGCGCCCGCCGCCGGGGCAAATTCCTCTGGCTCCCGTTGCGGCCCGAGGGGGCGGTGGGGGAGCCGGTGTCGGCGGGCTCATCCGAGGGCGACGAGCCCGAGGTCGCGGGCGATACAGCGCTCGTCGTGCACCTCCGCATGTCCGGTCAGCTCCTCGTCGGGGAGCCCTCGCTCGCTCCGCCGCCCCACACGCATATCCGGCTGTCGCTATCCGACGGGAGGGAGCTGCGATTCGTCGACCAGCGCACCTTCGGATTCATGACGACGGACGTCCTCGTCCCCGATCCGCATGCGGTTGCCGGCGAGCGGCAGAGGGTGATCCCGGCGAGCATCGCCCACATCGCGCCCGATCCCTTCGAGGGCGCTTTCGATGCCCAGGCCACGTCCCGCCGCATGCGCTCTCGGGACGTCGAGATCAAACGGCAACTCCTCGAGCAGACGATCGTCTCCGGAATCGGCAACATCTATGCCGACGAGGCGTTGTGGTCGGCGGGAATCCACGGACGCCGAAGGGGGACGCAGCTTCGGCAGGGGGCGGTGGAGGAACTCCTCGCCGCTGCTTCGGACGTGATGGCCAGGTCCCTCGATGTCGGCGGGACGAGCTTCGATGCGCTATACGTCAACGTCAATGGCGAGTCCGGTTACTTCGCGCGCGGGCTCGATGCGTACGGCCGCGTGGGGGAACCGTGCCGACGATGCGGAACGCCGCTGGACAAGGAGATCATCGGCGGACGGGGCTCTTACTTCTGCAGTGAGTGCCAGAAGCCGCCGCGGCGGAGAGTGGCGCGCGCGTTGCCGCCGCGATAGTTGCGGGAAATCGATGTAAAGACGTGTAGTTATGTGTCTTTGTACGAGGAATGGGAGCAGACTATGAGCGCAATGCACGAACTCCGCTCCACACCGATCACTGCCGAGCTTTTCCACGGTGCGCTCGGCCTCGAGTCGACCGGGTCGGGCGTCGTGCCTATGCGTCTTCCGACCAGGGCGGCGGCCATCGCCGATCCGCAGCTGTTCTGGGCTCTGAGTCAGCCTGCGGGCGTCCGGCTCGCATTCCGAACCTCGGCCGAGGTGATCGAGCTCAACATCCACCGAACCAGTCTCGAGTTTCGCGGAGTCGATCCGCGCCCCGATTGCCACGTCGACCTCGTGATCGATGGTGAGTTGGAGGCGCGCACCGCTACTGAAGGTGGGACGAGCGTCGTCATCGATCCCGCAACCGGAAGCGTCGAGCCGCACCCGGGCCCGCACCAGGTGCTCCGCTTCGCCGACCTGCCGGCGGGGGAGAAGGACGTGGAGATCTGGCTGCCGCACTACGAGCGCGTCGAGCTCCGTGAACTCCGCAGTGACGCAGAGCTGCAGCCGCTGCCCGAGCGCCGACCGGCGTGGGTCCAGTACGGAAGTTCGATCGGCCAGGGTTCCAACGCCACCGCACCCACCGACACGTGGGTCGTCGGCGCCGCGCGATCGGCAGGGCTTTCAGTGGCCAACCTCGGCTTCAGCGGCAGCGCCATGCTTGACCCCTATATCGCGCGCGTGATCCGCGACCTCCCCGCCGAGGTAATCGGGCTCGAGGTGGGCATCAACCTAGTTAACGGTGACGTCGTGCGCCGGCGCCTCTTCGGCCCGCTGCTCGACGGCTTCCTCGACACGATTCGAGAAGGGCATCCCGAGACCCCGATCCTCCTCATCTCGCCGCTCCACTGCGCGATCTTCGAGGACACCCCGGGCCCGGCGGCGACCGATTTCGGTGACGGCGAGATCCGCTACCGCGCCACCGGCGATCCCGCCGACATCAATGCAGGGGCGATGACCTTGCGAACCGTCCGCACCGACATGTCGGCGCTCGTCGCGCGCCGACGCGTAAGCGACCCGAACCTCCACCTTGTCGACGGCCTCGAGCTCTTCGGCGAATCGGATGCCGAGCGCTTCCCGCTCGCCGACAGGCTCCACCCGGGCCCGGAGGCGCATTTCCTGATCGCCGAGCGCTTCCTCTCCCACCGCGAGGCCGTACGAACGTAGCTCCGTCTTAGCCGATTGCCGAGCAGCTCGCGTTGGCCTTCGGCGCCCAGCAGCGGCGCGTAGAAGCCCGCGGTGATCTGGGTCTCCGGAAGCGCGAGTGAACTCGCGATGAAATCGCATTCAACGCCGACGTATTCTCCCGCCCCAAGGGAGCGGCTATCCGCGCATACAGCCTCACATAGTCGTTAGCGCCGCTAACTGCGTGAAGTCGTAACGTTGCGACAACCGACAGTGGGCTCTCTCACGACTCTTACACCTGCACGACGCGGCGGATCCGGCCGATCCGTTCCGCGCGGAAGGGAAAACGGCGCCCGCGCTTGCGGATTGCCTCGTCGCCGGCTCCAAATCGGTGCTCGGCGAACGTGTCGGCAACTGACATAGAGCCGCCGCCCGCTCCGGGTTAATACCGTGGAAACCGCGCAATCCGGGTCCTGGACCTGCAGGATCGCAGCAGTACGGTGTCGGTGGCAAGGCCACAAGCCACCCACTCCGCAGGAGGTGTCGTCATGGTTCTCGATGCTCCGACCCTGAGCGTTCTCGGTCGCCCCCTTTACGTTCCCAAGACCTACGCGGGCTATACCGCAGAAGTCTTCGATATCGGCGCAGGGGACATCGTCCCCGGCGACGTGGAAGAACTCGTCCGCGAAACCTACAAGCGCCGTCTCGGCATCGACATCACCCACGAGCGGCCATTCAACCCCACCGGTCACGTGTTCGCGCTCTACTACGAGGGAGGGCTCGTCACCACCGGCCAAGCCGCCGACCCACGTTCGCCCCAGTCGGATTTCACCGCGACGATGGGCGCGCCGTTTCACATCGGGCCGAACACCGTGGAGATGACCCGGGTCGCCTCCCGGCGGACGCCGGTCGGCCGGCTCTCTGCCTTCGAGCTCCTCGCGATCACGGCGGGGAATTACCTCAAGGACCTCGGCGTCGAGACGGCCATCGGCTATTCGAAGCCGCACATGGTCGACGTAGCCAAGCGCTTCCTCCAGTCCCCGTCAGCAGGACCGATCGCGGGCTCGGACGGGGGCAGCTATTACGTCTACGAGATCTCGCTCGCGCGGAGTCTGCCGCTGGCGAACCTCGCGCTGCCTTCCCTGTCGACGTATCGCTCGGCCATGGCAGGTATCCGCTCGGCGACCCCGGTCCCGGCCTGAGCGCACGGCGACTCGGGCGCCGGGCCTACAGCACCGTCTCGGCGCCCATGACGATCGTGCGGGTCGGGGGCAGGTGGAGCACCTGCGTCCGGTTTGCCGATGCCTTCTCGAGCACGCGGAACAGCACCTTCTGCCAGCGAGGCATGCTGCGATCGTGCCCTGGCTCGATGCGGAACACCGATAGGTAGTAGATCGCGTCGTCGGGATCGAAGAGCAGCTCCGGGATGGGCGCGTCGATGTCCGAGCACTGCGATTCGTGGGGCTCGCCGCACGCACTCGCCGGCGCGCAGCGCCCGGGCGCCTCGCAACGGGCGAACGCAGCGGCATCGTGCACGGCCTGCGGCACGTCCTGGGAATCGAGGAAACCGACCCGGTAGGTCACGTGCGCGATGCCGTCGGAGTCGTCGCCGAGCGTATCGACGAGAACGCGCTCGGCCGCGGGAACACGGGGGACACCCGCGTGCGCGATCGTCACGATCACCACGTGCTCGTGGAGCACCCTGTTGAGCTCGACTCCCGTGCGCAGTGCGAGAGGAACAGTCGTCGGATCGCCGTGCGGATACACGGCGACGCCCGGCACCCGGTGGACGTCGACGAGCGCACCGGAGACGAAATCGGAGAGCGGCCCCTCCATCTCCCGGCGGCGGCCGAACAGGATCTTCGACCCGCGTTTCCAGGTGAGCATGATCGTCGTCAGGATGGCCGCGATAACGAGCGGGAGCCAACCACCCGAGGGGATCTTCACCACATTGGCGGCGAGGAGGATGAGCTCGAGCCCGCCGACGACGACCGCCATGAGCGCCACGCGCCACTTCGGCCAGTGCCGAATGTGTAGCGCGTAGAGGAGGAACAGGGCGAGCACGAGGATGATCGTCGCGGTTACGGCGAGGCCGTACGCGGAGGCGAGCTTTTCGGACTCGCGGAACACGAGCACGAGAGTGAGCACGCCGAGGAACAGGATGATGTTGACGACCCCGACGTAGATCTGCCCGCCGTGCTCTGGGGAGGTCTGCGTGACCTTGAGGCGCGGCAGCAGAGAGAGCCGCGTCGCCTGCCGGGACACGGAGAATGCGCCGGAGATCACGGCCTGAGAGGCGATCACCGTGGCCATCGCAGCGAGGGCGACGAGCGGCAGCCGCAAGCCGTTGGGCACGAGGGAGAAGAACGGGTTGACGACGGTGGCCGGGTCGCCAAGGATCAACGCCCCCTGCCCGTAGTAGTTGAGCAGTAGCGCCGGCAGCACGAGGCACGTCCACGCGAGAACGATGGGCTTGCGCCCGAAGTGCCCCATGTCCGCGTAGAGCGCCTCGGCGCCGGTAATCGTGAGGACGACCGCGCCCATGGCGATGAACGCGACGACGGGCCGGTCGATGATGAACGCGAATGCATAGTGCGGGGAGACCGCACGGAGGATCGACGGGTGCGAGAGCACGTGCGGCAGCCCCATCGCGGCGATGGACACGAACCAGATGATCATCACCGCGCCGAAGTAACGTCCGATCTTGCCCGTGCCCCAGCGCTGCACGGCGAAGAGGAGGGTGAGGACGATGACGGCGCCCGGCAGGATCACCGAATTGGGCGCGGCATCGGCCACCTCGATGCCCTCGAATGCCGAGAGCACGGAGATCGCCGGCGTGATGAGGGAATCGCCGAAGAACAGCGCGGCGCCGATCGAGCCGAGCACGAGGGCGAAGTAGAGCTTCTGGCGCCCCGTCGTGGCACCAAGCTTGCGGAGGATCAGTGCGGTGAGCGCGAGAACGCCGCCCTCGCCCTGGTTGTCGGCGCGCATGATGAGGCCGATGTAGGTGACGCTGACGATGGTGATGAGACACCACGTGACCATGGAGATCACGCCGAGGACGTCGCCCTCGGTGGGGGCCACGGCGTTGTGATGGCTGCTGAACACGGTCTGCAGCGCGTAGAGGGGACTGGTGCCGATATCGCCGAACACGACGCCGAGAGCGCCGGCGACGAGGGCGAGCATCGTCCCGCGCCCGCCGCCGTGAGTGCTCGTGGCGCCGTCCTGTTCGGCGGGACTATCCGAGACGGGCCGGCTCCGGCGAAGCCGGGTGCGGCCCGAGCGTTTGGGAAGCTCCTCGTCGTCGGGCCTGGCAGGCCCGCTTGAATCAGCGGGGGAGTAAGGGGTTCGCCGGCCGTCGTGAGGCTCGGGGATGAGCGATTCTCCGGCTCGGGGCACCCGACCCTCGGGGCTCTCCGAGCCGATCGTGCCTTCGGAACCTTCGTTCTTGGCCACTACTTGTTCCACCCAGTCGATTCGAATACCACGGTCGTTCCTTCTGACGCGATCATTCGGGAGCCTGCGCCGGAGTTGCCCGACCGTGCACAATGGCCGGGTGACCTGCGATGGGCTTACATTCCAGGCGGGCGGCGGGTGCCGTCCACGACGTAACGATGCGACGCTACACCAACGCCCGGCAGATGCAATGCATCGGAGAGCGTCGATTCCGCCGATAGGCCGAATCGGTTGGCGGAAGTGCCAGCCGGATGACGGCGGTGAGCGGATGCCGCCCGGACGTACGATGGCCGACATGAACGCAGAGAATCACGAGAACGCATCTGAGCAGGCCGGCGAGGCACCGTCCGCGACCGAGCTGTGGGTCGAGCGGACCGCCCACTACCGCTTTACCGGCAGGTCGAGCCGCGGAGCCGAAGTCCTCGTCGGTCGCGACTACGTGGACGGGGTGTTCACGCCCGGTGAGCTCCTCAAGATCGCGCTCGGCGCGTGCACGGCGATGAGCGCCGATGGGCCGCTCACCCGCCGCCTCGGCGAGGATTTCGAGTCCACCGTCCGGGTGAGCGGAGCGGCGGACCGCGAGGAAGAGCGCTATCGCCGCCTCGAGGAGGATTTCGAGCTCGACCTCGCCGAGTTCTCCGAAGCCGATCGGCAGAAGATCCGGGACATCATCGTCCGCTCCGTCGATCGCACGTGCACGGTGGGCCGCACCCTCAAGGCCGGGGCCGAAGTCGAGCTCCGCGTGGACGGCGGCTCTGCCGAATGAGCGAGGAAGGCCACGCCGGCGGAGGCATCGGGGACGACGCCCAGCGCCTCACGGTATGGGTTCACGGACACGTCCAGGGCGTCGGCTTCCGCTGGTGGACGCGAAGTCGGGCGCTCGAGCTCGGGCTCGTCGGTCACGCAACGAATGCCCGTGACGGCCGGGTGTGCGTCATCGCAGAGGGGCCGCGCCCGCAGCTCGATGCACTTCTCGGGAAGCTTCGCGGCGGAAACACTCCGGGACGGGTCGACACCGTAGTCGAGTCCTTCGACCCGGCGCGCGGGGGCCTCAGCGGCTTCGTCGAGCGATAGCCGGCCCCGAGGCGGCGGAATTCCCGAGCGGCTCCGGCCCTCTAATAGCTATGCCCGGCGGACCGTTCTGCGCCGCGCGCCCGGGTGGGCTCCGTTTACACTGGTTCTCAATGGGTGCGGGCGCGCGACGCGCAGGTCCGGCGTCCCGAGAGCCTCCGTTGCGGGCGCTTCCGCGCCCGCATACCGACCGTGACGAGGAACGATAGTTTCGTGAACACCCCGCAGCAACCCGATCCAGGCAACGATCGCCCCGAGCAGCCCTCGAACGGCGGTCCCGACGGGCAGGAGAGTGTGAGCCCCCTCGACAAGCTTCGCGCACAGGGCGGCGGGGAAAACGAACGCCGCGGGAACTTCCGCATGCAGACCCCGGAGAACGCCGTCCAACGGGCGCCGAGCCTCGCCGAATCCCGTGAGCGCGACCGCGTCCGCAGGGAGGCCGAGGAAGCCGCGCGGCGGCAGGCCGAGGCCGATCGCCGCAACGAGGAGAAGCGGCGGCGCCGCAAGACGTACCTCATCGCCGGCGGTGTCGGCGCGGGGCTCGTCGCGGTGCTCGCGGGCACCTACCTCGCGGCATCCTCGTCGAGCGGGAACGACTACGAGAGCGCGCAGTGCGTCAACGAGCAGAATGTGGTCGTAGACGACCAGTACTGCGCCGACAACAGCAACGGGCACTCGGGTCCCGGCGGAATGTTCCTGTTCTTCGTTGGCGGCAATTCCTACCGCTACTCCTACGGCTCCAACGCGCCGGTCGGGCAGGTCGCGAACGGCTCTTCGACCCCGCAGTCTGGGAAGAGCTACGCCACCGGCGGCGGCAAGGAGGTCTCGAGCAACGGATCCACTGGGAGCTCCGTCAAGCGCGGCGGGCTCGGATCGTCCTCGGGGAGCAAGGGCTCCTCCGGGGGCGGGAAGTCCAGCGGCAGCTAGGAGCCGGGCGGCGACCGCGGGCCTCCGGCACGCGGCGCAGCGAAGCGCGAAGAGAGCGGGACCTCCGCCGTCACAGGCGGTGGGAGCGGCAACTGCGGAGCAGAGACGAGGAGCGAGGCGTATGCGAAGAGTTCGGGGCGAGGCGCGGCCGGAGTGGCGGGAGATCACCGAGCGGCAGGGGCTCGTGTTCAACACACCGTCCTCGGCTGCGGGCGGCGGCACCCGTCCGTACTGGGACGAATCGGCGCACTACGAGTTCGAGATGGACGAGATCCTCGCCCTGGAGAGCCAGGTCGAGCTGATGCATTCGATGTGCCTCGAGGCCGTCGAGCACGTGATCCTCACCGAGCGCTTCGCCGATTTCGGGATCCCCGAGTATGCCTGGGACGCAATTGTCGCCTCGTGGCGGCGCGGCGATCCGCACATTTACGGGCGTTTCGATTTCCGCTATGACGGCTCGGGCCCTGCCAAGCTCCTCGAATACAACGCCGACACGCCGACGTCGCTGCTCGAGGCCTCGATCATCCAGTGGAACTGGAAAGAGGACGTGTTCCCCAAGGCCGATCAGTGGAACTCGCTCCACGAGGCACTCGTTGACCGGTGGAAGGAGGTCAAGTCCCAGCTCCCCGCGGATGACCTCTACTTTTGTTGGTCCGGCGCCGATCCCACCGGCGAGGACCACATGACCACCGCGTACATGCAGGAGACCGCCGCCGAGGCGGGCTTCTCCACGGTCGGCCTCGAGATCGAGCAGATCGGCTGGGACACCGAGCTCCGGCGCTTCACCGACCTCGAGATGTCCCCGATGGAGAACATCTTCAAGCTCTACCCGTGGGAGTGGGCGCTCGACGACGAGTTCGGGCGGCACATGGTCGCCGAGCTCCCCAAATCGCTGTGGGTAGAGCCGCTGTGGAAGGCGGTGCTCTCCAATAAGGCGATCCTCGCCGTGCTGTGGGAGATGTACCCGGGACACCCGAACCTGCTGCCCACCTTTATCGACGATCCCGGGATGCTCACCGAGTACATCCGCAAGCCGAAGCTCGGGCGCGAGGGCGCGAACATGTCGATCGTCGGTGCAGGCATGGATACAGAGACCACGGGCGTCTACGGGCGCGAGGGCTACGTCTACCAGCTCCTCGACCCGCTCCCGGAGTTCGATAGCTACCGGCCGGTGCTCGGCACGTGGATCGTCGGCGACGAGTCCGCGGGCCTCGGCATCCGGGAGAGCCCCGGGCTTATCACCGACAACGGCGCCTGCTTCATCCCGCACATCATCAATCCCTAAACCCGGGGTTCCGGACCAGCGACTTTCGACCACCGACCACCGACCACCGAATCCAGCCAAGAACACCAGCGAAAGGCCACAACAGTGACCGGCTACGACGTCCTCGCCCTTTCCGCCCCCGACCTCTCGGACGTGCCGCGCGGGATCGCCGCGATCGTCCTCTACGCGCTCCTCGGCCTAGTGCTCATGGTGCTGGCGTTCTACGTGATCGACTGGACCACACCGGGAAAGCTCCGCGACTTCGTTCGCGGCGGCTACCCCAACGCCGCCCTGATCACCGGGTCTGGGCTCATTGCGATGGCGCTCGTCGTGGTGGTCGCCATTTGGCATTCCTACGGCGACCTCGGGCAGGGGCTCGCCACGACGGCGATCTACGGCGTCGTGGGGATCGTGGTGCAGGCCGCGGCGGTCCGCTTCCTCGAGCTCGTGGTCAATATCAACATCGGCGATTCCCTCAAGCGCGAGGTCTTTACCTCCGAGGCATGGGTCGTCGCCGCGGCGCACCTCGCCATAGGACTCGTCGTGGCGGTGTCGATCAGCTAGACGAATCTACCGGGCGCCGGAAATTAGTCCCGCACCGCAGGCGCCACGGCACCCGGATCAGAAGGAAGTCGGCGCTCGAAGGCGGCGCCGCGGAACAGCGGGTACCGCGAACGCGCGGCGAGGAGCAACGGAACGCCGGCCGCGAGCCCGCCGATGCCGAGGAGGAACACCGCGCCGATCTCGGTTTCGGTGCCGGGCACGCGCCACGAGCCCTCGCCGAAACCGGGATCGAACGAGGCCACGGCAGTCCACGCTGCCGCGGCGAGCAGCATGATGCCACCGAGGAGCGGCAACACGACCCTCCGGAAATCGACGCGCCCGGCGTTAGCGTGTTCCGGCCGGAGGCGGGTCCCGGAGTAGAGGCGGGCCGAGGCCAGCGCCGTCATACCGTAATAGAAGCCGATGGCCACGCCGCAGGCGGAAACGGCGTCGAGCACGAGCCCGACCCCGCCCGTGAGATCCATGAGTAGGTACAGCCCCGCCGACGCCAAACCCATGGCCCACGTGGCCACGTGCGGGGTGGCGAAACGCGGGTGCGCCCTGCCGAACACGTCCGGGGCCGCGCCGTGGAAGGACATCGCGAACGCGGTGCGCGCGGTGGGCAGGATGGTCGTCTGCGTCGAGGCCGTTGCCGACGTGAGCACCATGAGCACGAGGCCGGAGACCGCGATCTTCCCCCACTGCGAATCGCCGAACACGGCATGTCCAAGCGCGGCCACGACATCGTCGGCGTTGTCCGGGTTGGCGAGGCCGAGCCCCGTCTCGCCGACCCCCGCGAAGGCCTGCGCCGCGACCGTGAACAGCACGTACACGGAGACGAGCACGAGCGTGGACAGGATCGCGGCGAGCCCCGGCGTGCGCGCGGAATCGCGGGTCTCCTCGTTGACGGAGAGCACCGAATCCCAGCCCCAGTAGATGAACACCATGAGCATGATCCCCGTGATGAGGTGGCCCGGATCCGAGATCTCTGTCGGGTCGATCCACGACCACTCGGGCCGGTGCGAGCCCGCGGGCGCGCTCCCGGCGTAAACGCGCACCAGCGCGGCGACCGAGAACACCACGAGAAGAGCAGTCTCTATGACGACGAGGGCCGCCTGCAGCCGGGCCGTGAGCCCGATACCGCGGATCGTGAGCCAGGTGAGCACGAGGATGAACGCGATCCCCAGGGCGAGCACGGCGGGATGGCCGGGGTCGGAGCCGATGTGCGAGCCGAACAGCGCGAACGTGTACTGCGCCGCGACCTGCGCCAGCGAAGCCATGACGAGGACGTCGGCGACGATGATCGCCCAGCCCGCCATCCAGCCCCACGAGCTGCCGAAGGCCCGCGAGACCCACACGAAGGTCGTCCCGGCGTCGGGTTCGGCCCGGTTGAGCGCGTCGTAGCCGAACGCGGCGAAGAGGATCGGGACGAAAGCCAGGATGACGACGACGGGCGCCTGCCACGCGACGGCCGCCGCCACCAGCCCGAGGGTTGCGGCGATGGAATAGGCCGGGCCCGTCGACGCGACGCCGATGGCGATGGCATCGATGAGCCCGAGCGCCCCGCTCCGCAGCCCCTTCGACCGGACGAGTTCCGCGCCTTCTCTGTCCATGAGCGGACACTCTATCGGCTCCGGGAGGGCGAAGGCGCCGGTGCGCGCGGGCCTTTCGCCTAGGATGGCAGCTTGTGTATCTCAAAAGTCTGACGCTCAAAGGGTTCAAGTCCTTTGCGTCGCCGACGACTTTGAGGTTTGAACCAGGAATCTGTGCGGTCGTCGGGCCGAATGGTTCCGGCAAGTCCAATGTCGTCGACGCCTTGACCTGGGTCATGGGCGAACAGGGCGCGAAGACCCTGCGTGGCGGCAAAATGCA
>NZ_DAINST010000040.1:22148-26586 GCF_036741115.1 Dietzia sp. | reverse complement strand
CGTCGGCGAGCGAATCGGAGGCGCCGGCCTCCGACTCCCCTCCGCCGCTGCCGCAGCCGGCCAGCACGGCGCAGGCGATGGCGCCGGTAGCGAGGGCGCGAAGGCCGAGCTCGCCACGAGCGAGAATGACAGTGCGGCCTCTGGGGAATCGGGCCGAGCGTCGTGGCGAGGCGTTCACAGTGCCGAGCCTATCCGACCGGCCGCGTGTCGACGAGGACCTCGGGAAGCCGACCGGGATAGAGGACGTGGAGCCTCTGGGTCGCGCGGGTGAGCGCGACGTAGAGGTCCTGCATTCCCTGCACTGACGAAGCGAGGACGGCCTCGGGGTCGATGAGGAGCACGTTGTCGTACTCGAGGCCCTTGACGAGCCGGACGTCTTCGACGGAGAGGAGCCCCGCGGTCTCCGGATCCAGCCCGGCGTCCACGGCGAGCGCCCTGGCGGGCGACTCTCCCAGTCGATTCAGGACCTCTTCGGTCGCGACGATCGCGGTGCTCCTACCGCTCTCGAGCCCGGAGAGGATGGCGACGAGCTCGTCGCGGAGTGCAACCGCATCGTCCTTGGCGCCGATGTCGTGCCAGCCGACCGGGTGCTCGCCGGAGCGAATGGGGCGCGGCGGGGTGATCTCGGGATCGATGTCCTCGAGCACGGCATCGGCAATGTCCGTGATCGTCTCGGGGGTGCGGTAGTTGATCGTCAGCTCGCAGAGCTGCCAGCGATCCTCTACATATGGAGAGAGGGCCTCGCCCCACGTTTCGACGCCGGCGGGGCTCGAGGTCTGGGCGATATCGCCGACGAGGGTCATCCAGCGGTTCGGGGAACGGCGCATCACCATTCGCCACGCCATCGGCGAGAGTTCCTGGGCCTCGTCGACGATCACATGCCCGAACGCCCAAGTTCGGTCCGCCGCAGCGCGCTCGGCGACCGTGAGGTCCGAATCGGCGCGGTTTCGCCTCGCGAGCGCTTCGGCGTCGACCACGTCGTAGGCGGAGAGGATCTCCGAGTCCGTGTCTTCGAACTCCATCGAGGCCGAGCCCTGCAGGATCTCCAGCGCCTCCTCCGCCTGCCGGAGCTGTTCGGCCCATGCGCGCTCCTCCTCAGCGCGCTCGGCCTCGGAATCGACGCCGAGGATCTCTGCGAGTTCGTCGATGAGCGGAACGTCGGCGGGCGTGAACGCACGGCCGTCCGCGCGCAGCAGGGCCTCCTGGTCCTCCTCGACGTAGTCGGCCGCAGCCTTGGCGATGCGCTCGCGGGACTCGAAGAGCTCGGCCAGCACCGCATCGGGATCGAGGATCGGCCACCACTCGTCCACGAGTTCTGCGATGCCCTCGTGCTCGGCGAGCTCGGCGCGGATTGCGGCCTTGTCGTCCGCGGTGAGTAGGTTCCGCTCGGCCGCCTCCGGTGCGCCGGAATCGATCCTGTGGACCTGTCCTCCGCCGGCCACGACATCGACCATCTCGGTGCCGCCGGGGCCGCCCCCCGCGCCGGCTTCGCCCTCGGCGAACTCCGGGTCCTGCCACAGAGCGGCCTCCTCCGCGGCGCGATTCGCGGCCTCCGCCGTCACCGGCAGGGGGGTCCCGACCAGGTCCGCGTACGCCTCGGTGAGCTGGTCGAGCAGCGAGGATTCGAACGCCGGGCGGGCCCGATTGTGCGGGCGGCGGGACATGCGGCCGCGACCGCGGGCCTTGCGGACCATGGCCGGGGTGATCTCGAGCGTGACGCCGTCGACCGAGATGCGCACCGCGGAGACGGGTGCGGTCTGCCGCTCCTTCACCGCGCGCTTGAGGATCTCGACCATGTCGAGTGAGCCCTTGACCTCCTCGGAGTGCTCGGACTCCGAGCCGACGGCCTCGATTCCGGGATACAGCGTGCCGATGGTGCGGAGCACGACCCCGGACTCGCCGAGCGACGGGAGGACGCGCGCGATGTAGTCGAGGAAGGTGGTGTTCGGCCCGAGGATGAGCACGCCGCGGCGGTCGAGTTGCTCGCGGAAGGTGTAGAGGAGGTACGCCGCGCGGTGCAGGGCGACTGCTGTCTTGCCCGTGCCCGGCCCGCCCTGCACGACGATCGCGCCGCGGTGCTCATTGCGGATGATCTCGTCTTGCTCGCGCTGGATCGTCGCGACCACGTCGGTCATGTGCCCGGTGCGCGCGCGGTTGAGCGCCTCGAGAAGAGCGCCCTCACCGGCGACGCCCGCGGCGGCGCCGGACCGGCCGGTGTGGCCTTCTGGGCCCGTGCCGTCGAGCCATTCGTCTCCGATGTCGACCAACTTGCGGCCGTGGGAGCGGATATGACGGCGACGCACGATGCCCTCGGGGCGCGCCGTGGTGGCGAGGTAGAAGGGGCGCGAAAGGTCCGAGCGCCAGTCCAGTAGGAGGGGCGTGAGTTCGGAATCGGAGTCGCGCATGCCGACTCGCCCGATGTAGTTCGTCGAGCCGTCGGCGCCGTCGAGCCGGCCGAAGCACAGGCCCATGTTCGCCGCGCGGTACGTTGCGAGCTCCGTGGAGTAGAGGCGGATGTAGGACTCGCGCTCCGAGCGCGCCTGCGGGGTTCCTCCGCCCGCCGCGTGCGCCTCGGCGAGGCGGCTGCGCGCGGTGGTCATGAGCTCGCCGAGCCTGTCGTAGAGCCGGTCCAGGTAGGCCTGCTCTTCGGTGAACTCGCGCTGGAAATCCGTATCGGACAAGGTGTGTTGCGCCTCCTTGCGGCACGAGAAATTCTGGACGGGCAAGCCTACCCCTGGGCGGGCCAGTTCGCCCGTTGCGGAGTCGCGTGCAGGTTAGGGGACGTGCGGGGAGAGGTGGAAGAGGCTGGAAGAGGCGGTGGGGGCTAGGCGAGACCGAGGCGGCGAGGCGCGGCGGGGCGGCGCCGGGTGCTGCAGAGCCGACGAGAAAGGCGGGCTGCCCTGGAGGGCAGCCCGCCTTTCGCGGGTGCATTCGCGCCGTCTCGGCGCGCTCGCCGGGGCATCCGCCCCAGGGACGCCCGCAGCGACTCGGCTTACTTGCCGAACTTGGCCTCGGCCTTCGCCTTGGCGCGGGCCTCGGCCTCCTTGCGGAGCTGGCGACCGCTCTTCTTCGCATCCTTGGCGCGCGCCTCGGCCTTCTTGCGCAGCACGCGGCCGTCACGCTTGGCCTTCTTCGACCGGGACTGGGCCTCGGCGAGCAGGGCCTCACGCTTGCCGCCGGCCTCCTCGCGGAGGCTCTTCGCCTGGTCGAGCGCGGACTCGAGGTACGGGCTCGCGTTGCCGCGGAGCTTCTCGGTCTGCGCCTTGAAATCGAAGTCGGAGACGCGCCCCTTGGCGTCGTCGAACACCGACTGTGCGTCGACGTTCTTCGCGCGCTCGGTGAGGTTCTGGCCCGCGTTACCGGCCTTCTCCACGAGCGTCGACGCGGTCGAGGAGGCCTTCTCGCCGAACGCCTTGGCGTTCTCCGGGAGGTTCTCACCGACGTTGCCCGTGACGTTGACGAGCGCTTCCGAGACGTTCCCCGACTGGTCGTTGACGGCACCGGCGACCTTGCGGGCGTCCGTGCCGATGGTGTGCGCGGTGCTCTCGAGCGCGGAGCGGAGGCTGTGGGCCTCGCCCTTGATCGCGGGGAGCGCGGCGGAGACCTCGCCGCGGGCGGCCTGGGCACGCCAGCGCAGGCCCGGCTTGCCCTGGGTGTCCTCGGCGGCGATAAACAGTGCGCCGAGGAGCGCCGCATCCGTGGCGACGCCGACGGCCTTGTTGCCGCCGTGGGCGGCGGCGCCGCCGGGGGTATCGGAGAAGCGCGCGACGATGTTCGGCGCGTGCGAGGCGGCGAGCACGGCCGCCGACAGGCGGGGCGCCTTGCCGATGGCGAAGAGTGCGCCGGCGCCGATCTTGACGCCCGCGAGGACACGCACGGCGGTCTTCGGGGCCGGGGCGGGCACGGGCTTCGCGGACTCGGCGGAACCGGCCTTCGCGGAGGCGGCCTTGTTCGCGGTCTTCTCGATCCGCTCGACTGCGGGGGCCACGGCGGACGCCCGGTCGGCGGGGTTACGCAGCACCGAGACGCCGTCAAGGATAAAGACGGAGGCGAGCATCGGTCGGGCGATTGTACGAATCATGTGTCAGCTCCTGTTGTAGGCGAACTCAATCCAAGGTAGTGGTAGTTCTTCGCGTCCGCAGAAGGCGCGGCATTCGTGCAGGAACGGCGCCGGATTGTGGTGGTGCCGTAGGCGTTTCGCCGGCGAAGGGGAACCGTCGGCGCGCCGCCCGCGGGGCAGACGGGCGCGATCGGGGAATGGCTACCAGCCGCGCTCGCGCCACTCACCGAGGTGCGGACGCTCCGCCCCGAGCGTCGAATCGTCGCCGTGGCCGGGGTGGATCACGGCATCGTCGCCGTACGCGCCGAAGATGCGCTCCTCGAGATCGTCCATGAGCCGATCAAAGGCCTCGCGGTCCGGGGTCTTGCCGGGCCCGCC
>NZ_DAINST010000040.1:0-22138 GCF_036741115.1 Dietzia sp. | reverse complement strand
TCAGGGTGGTGAAGTCCTCGGGGGATCCGGTCTTGCCGGGCCCGCCGGGGAACAGCGAATCGCCGGTGAAGATATGGGTCCGCCCGCCGTCCTGCAGCACGAGCGCCGCACCCTCCTTCGTGTGCCCGTGGAGGGTGACGACGTCGAGCGAGATCCGCCCGCACTCGAGGGTCTCGCCGTTCGAGACCGTTCGGTCGGCGGGGACGTCGATGTCGGCTTCGTCACCGGCAGGGACGATGTGTGTGGCGTCGAACTCTGCGAGGACCTCGCGGAGGGCGAGCCAGTGATCGGCGTGCGAGTGGGTCGTGAAGACCTCGAGGCCGCGCACCGAGCGATAGTTGCGGAGGAAACGGATCAGCGCATCGGCATCGTTCGCGGCGTCGATGAGCAGGACCTTGTCGGAATCCTGGCACTCGACGAGGTAGGCGTTGTTGTCCATATCACCGAGCGAGATCTTCGTGACGATCGCTCCGGTGGTGGTGAAACGCGCCGCCGTACCGCGGCCGGGCAGATGTCCCGTGTAGTCGTCGAGCAAGGTGATGTCGTCTGTGCTCATACCGGTACGGTACCGCCCCTGCCGCCCGATGAGGCCCTATGGGAATGACGGCTGACCGAAATTGTCGGACCCGGCGGGTAGATTGCACTGCAGTGCCTTTGGGCGTCGCAGGCGCCCTCGTGCAGTCGGGAACGGACCGCTTCGTAGACGGTCCGGAATGGAGTGGGTGTTGATCGATCGGCTGGTAGTCCGCGGTGCGCGGGAGCACAACCTCAAAGGTGTCGATATCGACATCCCGCGGGATTCTCTCGTCGTGTTCACCGGCCTCTCGGGCTCCGGGAAATCGTCCCTCGCGTTCGACACGATCTTCGCGGAGGGCCAGCGGCGCTACGTCGAATCGCTGTCGGCGTACGCGCGCATGTTCCTCGGGCAGATGGACAAGCCGGATGTCGATTTCATTGAGGGCCTCTCGCCGGCGGTGTCGATCGACCAGAAATCCACGAACCGCAACCCGCGGTCGACCGTAGGCACCATCACCGAGGTCTACGACTACCTCCGGCTCCTCTATGCCCGCGCCGGCACCCCGCACTGCCCCGTGTGCGGGGAGGTCATTTCGCGGCAGACCCCGCAGCAGATCGTCGACCAGATCCTCGAGATGGAGGAGGGCACGCGCTTCCAGGTGCTCGCCCCGGTGGTGCGCACGCGCAAGGGCGAGTTCGTCGACCTGTTCGCGGACCTCGCGTCGCAGGGCTACGCCCGCGCAATGGTCGATGGGGAGCGTATCCAGCTCTCGGACCCGCCGAAGCTCAAGAAGCAGGAGAAGCACGATATCGACGTCATCGTCGACCGCATCTCCGTCAAGCTGTCCTCGAAGCAGCGCATCACCGATTCGGTGGAGACCGCGCTGCGGCTCGCCGGCGGGATCGTCGTCGCGGATTTCGTCGATCTCCCGGATGGGGATCCGAACCGCGTGCGCTCGTTCTCCGAGACCATGGCGTGCCCCAACGGCCACCCCATCGGGATCGACGAGATCGAGCCGCGCTCGTTCTCGTTTAACAGCCCGTACGGCGCGTGTCCGGTGTGTGATGGCCTCGGCGCCCAACTGGAGGTGGACCCGGAGCTCGTGGTCCCGGACCCCGAGCGCTCACTCGAGGACGGGGCGATCGCCCCGTGGACCGGCGGAATGTCGCAGTCGTACTTCCAGCACCTTCTCCAGGGCCTGGCCGATCACATGGGCGTGTCCATGGGCACCCCGTGGAACAAGCTCCCCAGCGAGGTGCAGGACGCCGTCATGCATGGCGCGCCGATCAAAGTGCGGGTTAGCTTCAAGAACCGCTACGGCCGCTCCCGTTCGTACGATGCGAAGTTCGAGGGCGTCATGCCGTTCCTCAAGCGCCGGCTCGCACAGACGGATTCGGAGTCGCAGAAAGAGCGCTACCAGGGGTACATGCGCAATGTCCCGTGTTCCGCTTGTGGCGGTACGCGCCTGCGCCCCGAGATCCTCGCGATCACGCTCGCGGGTCCCTCGGGCGAGGACCGTTCCATCTCCGATGTCACTCGGATGTCCATCTCGGACTGCTCGGCGTTCCTCAACGCCCTCGTGCTCGGTCAGCGCGAACAGATGATCGCCGGGCAGGTCCTCAAGGAGATCCAGGCGCGGCTCACGTTCCTCCTCGATGTCGGGCTCGACTATCTCTCACTCGACCGGGTCGCGGGTTCGCTCTCGGGCGGGGAGGCGCAGCGCATCCGCCTGGCGACCCAGATCGGTTCCGGCCTCGCCGGGGTCCTCTACGTGCTCGACGAGCCGTCGATCGGCCTCCATCAGCGGGATAACCGCAAGCTCATCGACACGCTCGTGCGCCTCCGCAACCTCGGCAACACGCTCATCGTCGTGGAGCACGACGAAGACACGATCCACGCATCCGATTGGGTCGTTGACATCGGTCCGCTCGCCGGCGAGCACGGCGGACGCGTCGTCTACTCGGGCGAATACAAAGGACTTCTCGACAACGAGGAGTCGCTCACCGGTCAGTACCTCGCGGGCAAGCGAAGCATCGCGCTGCCCGAACGTCGCCGCGCCTCCGATCAGCCGCGCTCGCTCAACGTCATCGGGGCCAAGGAGAACAACCTCAAGAACATCGACGTGCGTTTTCCCGGCGGCATCCTCTGCGCGGTCACGGGCGTATCGGGGTCGGGGAAGTCCTCGCTGGTCAACGACATCCTCGCCACCACCCTCGGCAATGTGCTCAACGGTGCGCGGCAGGTCCCCGGGCGCCACCGCCGTATCGAAGGCCTCGAGGATTTCGACAAGCTCGTCCAGGTGGACCAATCGCCGATCGGCCGCTCGCCCCGCTCCAACCCGGCCACCTACACCGGGGTTTTCGACAAGATCCGCGGCCTCTTCGCCGCGACGAGCGAGGCCAAGGTTCGTGGCTACGGCCCCGGCCGGTTCTCGTTCAACGTCAAGGGCGGCCGGTGCGAGGCCTGCCAGGGCGATGGCACGTTGAAGATCGAGATGAACTTCCTGCCGGACGTCTATGTCCCGTGCGAGGTGTGCGGGGGAGCGCGGTACAACCGCGAGACGCTCGAGATCCTCTACAAGGGCAAGACCATCTCCGAGGTGCTCGACATGCCCATCGAGGAGGCGGCGGAGTTCTTCGAGCCCATCACCTCGATCCACCGCTACCTGCGCACGCTCACCGAGGTCGGGCTCGGCTACGTTCGTCTCGGGCAGCCGGCGACCACCCTGTCCGGTGGCGAGGCACAACGCGTTAAGCTCGCCGCGGAGCTACAGAAGCGCTCGACGGGCCGGACGGTCTACATCCTCGACGAGCCGACCACGGGCCTGCACTTCGAGGACATCAACAAGCTGCTCCGCGTGCTGCAGGGTCTCGTGGACAAGGGCAATACGGCCCTCGTCATCGAGCACAACCTCGATGTCATCAAGAGCGCCGACTGGATCATCGACATGGGTCCGGAGGGCGGCAGCGGCGGCGGCACGCTGGTCGCCGAGGGCACTCCGGAGCAGGTCGCGGAGGTCGCCGAGAGCTACACGGGGCAGTTCCTCGCGCAAATCCTCTCGGGCGAGGAGCCGGTCCCTGTCGAGTCATACGAGGCAGGGGAGACAGCCGCGGGCGCGGCGAAGAAGTCGGCGGCCAAGAAGTCGACGGCGCGGAAATCCTCGGCAAGAAAGGCGTCCGCAACAAAGGCAAGCGAAAAAAAGGCTCCGGCGAAGAAGGCGGCAGCGAAAAAGTCCACGGCAGCGGCTGCCGAGAATCCGGCAGCACAGTCCGCGACCGGCGCCAAGCCCGCGCCGGAGAAGAAGGCGCAGTCCGCACGCTCGCGGGCTCGTAAGTTGCGCTGAGCCCGCGGGCGACGCAGCCGCGGCGCGCAAGTCTCCGGCCGCTGCCCGGCGGGTATCGCTAGAAGAGCTTCCCGGTAAAGCGCTCGCCGGGGCCCTTGCCCGGCTCGTCGGGCACCGCGGACGCCTCGCGGAACGCGTACTGCAGTCCCTGGAGACCGTTGCGGATGTTGTTGGCCTGCGGGCCGAGGTACTCGACCGAGCCGGCGACGAGCCCTGAGAGCGCGTCGATCAGGCGGCGCGCCTCGTCGAGGTCGAGGTGCGGGCTCGCAGCGGGGTCCTCGGACGACAGGCCGAGCTTCTCGGCCGCGGCACTCATCAGGACCATCACCGAGCGCAGGATCACTTCCTGCGCCGGGACGTCCGCAAGCTCGAAGACATCGACATCGTGCTCGCCATCGGCGTGTCCACCTCCGGCGAGGAGGTCGTCGAGGCTGTCGTGGTGCTCGGGGGTTTCGCTCATGCCCATACTGTGCCACGCGGGCGCGTGGAGCCAGAACGCGCCCAGAACGGAACCGGAGCGGATGCGGAACGCGCGATCCCGCAGCTCGCGCGGTTTGGGCGGGACCCGGACCTGTGCTATCGTGTACCAACGACTGATTGTGTCGTCCCCGGCGGGGACGGCCAACACAAGTGGAGCCTGCTCCCACCATCCGGCACCGGTCGACCGGCAGCTTGATGGTCCACCGCGAGAACCCGATCCTCGGGTTCTTCGTCGGTGTGCACAGGCCCATCTTCGGATGGGCTTTTTGCTTTTCCGCCCGCCTCGCGCGATCAGCGCGGGATCGGGGGAGCGGCGGGCACCTGGCCACTTGTGAGTCGACCACGAGAATTGGCACTACCGAGGAGGCCCCATCAGCAACGAAGCCCGCATTAACGAACGAATCCGAGTCCCCGAGGTCCGTCTTGTGGGTCCGGGAGGCGAACAGGTCGGAATTGTTCGCGTCGAGGACGCACTGCGATTGGCTCTCGAGGCAGATCTCGACCTCGTCGAGGTCGCGCCGAATGCACGGCCCCCGGTGGCCAAGATCATGGACTACGGCAAGTTCCAGTACGAGTCCGCGCAGAAGGCGCGCGAGGCCCGCAAGAACCAGCAGCAGACCGTGGTCAAGGAGCAGAAGCTCCGTCCGAAGATCGATGATCACGACTACGAGACCAAGAAGGGGAACGTTGTCCGTTTCCTGGAGAAGGGCTCGAAGGTCAAGGTCACCATCATGTTCCGCGGCCGCGAGCAGTCGCGTCCGGAGCTCGGATTCCGCCTGCTCCAGCGCCTGGCAGACGATATCGCCGATTACGGCTTCGTCGAGACCAACGCCAAGCAGGATGGTCGAAACATGACGATGGTCGTCGCACCTCACCGGGGTCAGAAGACCCGCGCCAAGGCGCAGGATGCGAAGGCCCGAGGCGCCTCGGAGAAGGCCACCCCGCAGTCCAAGGAGTCGAGCGCGCAGTAGCGCGACTCGGTAAAGACCGCCAGAACACGGCGCCGGTGGACACCCACCGCCGGCGCCCCGTCCAGAGTGTCAAAGGATTAACCATGCCGAAGATGAAGACCCACAAGGGCACCGCCAAGCGCTTCCGCAAGACCGGCACCGGCAAGCTCGTCCGCCAGTCGGCCAACCGTCGCCACATCATGGAGAAGAAGCCGACCAAGCGCACCCGCCGCCTCGACGGCCGCACCGAGGTCGCCAAGGCCGACGTCTCCCGCATCAACAAGCTCCTCGGGCAGTAGTCGCCCGCGGCCCCGGGCCGCGCACGGCGACGTATTAGGACCCGCAGCAAGAAACTTTCGGTCGAGCAGCCGAGAGGCGCCGACCCCATAGGAAAAGGACATTCACGTGGCACGTGTAAAGCGGGCGGTCAACGCCCAGAAGAAGCGCCGGACAGTTCTCGAGTCGACCAAGGGCTACCGCGGCCAGCGCTCGCGCCTGTACCGCAAGGCCAAGGAGCAGATGCTCCACTCGATGACCTACAGCTACCGCGACCGTCGCCAGCGCAAGGGCGACTTCCGCAAGCTGTGGATCGCTCGCATCAACGCCGCGGCGCGCGCGAACGACATGACCTACAACCGGTTCATCCAGGGCCTCAAGGCCGCCGGCGTCGAGGTCGATCGCAAGAACCTCGCCGAGATCGCCGTCTCGGACCCGGCCGCGTTCTCCGGCCTCGTCGAGGTCGCGAAGAAGGCCCTCCCGGCCGACGTCAACGCCCCGGCCGCCTAGGCAGCCGAGCACAAACAGGAGAGTCGAGATACGCCACATGGCCTCTGCCGAACTCCAGGGACGACCCGCGGATCCGTTCACAGAACGGACCCCGCGGGTCGTTTTCGCATCCAAGCTCCATCGCGCCGCCGCCCGGCGCAAGGCGGGCCGCTTCCTCGCCGAGGGCCCGAATCAGGTGGAGGCAGCAGTGTCGGCCGGCGCCGCCCTCGAGGTCTTCGTGACGGCGGAGGCGCTCGACCGCCATGCCTCCCTCCTCGGCGGCGTCTCCCATGCGGGGATCCCGCTGTCCGTCGTCACAGACCGGGGTATGGCTTCCCTGTCCGCGACCGTTACCCCTCCGGGGCTCGTGGCCCTGTGCCGCTCGGTGGTCCGGGACGGGGCCTCCTCCCGTGATGCTGCCGATGCCCCCGATGGGGCCGGCGCCGAGTCCGCGGCGGAGCCGCTGCGGATCGTCGCTATCGGACAGGCGCTCGCGGAACCGGGGAACGTGGGCACGCTCATCCGGGCGGCGGACGCGCTCGGGGCGGACGAGGTGTGGTTCACCGCCGATTCCGCGGATCCGGAGGGGGCGAAGGCCGTCCGGGCCTCTGCGGGCAGTCTGTTCCATGTGCCGGTGGTCCGCGGCATCCCCGTCGACGAAGTGGCCGAACGGGCACGGTCCCGCGGGCTCGCCCTGCTCGTGGCGACGGGTGACGGCGAAGTGGACATCACCTCGGCCGACGGCGCCGAGCTGCTCCGGGAGCCGAGCGCGTGGGTGTTCGGCAACGAGGCGCACGGCGTGCCCGCCGAGCTCCGCGACGCCGCCGACGCGCGCGTGCGGATCCCGCTGCGCGGCCGGGCCGAGAGCCTCAACATCGCGACCGCGGCGGCGATCTGCCTCCACAGCAGTGCTGCGGCGCATCCGGCGGCGGGCTGAGCACCGCCGATCGACTATCCTGATCCGGACACCGTGCCGGACCAACCGAGAGGGAGTGGACTGCTTTGGCTGCAGGGGGAGCACCCGAGAACGTCGAGGTCACCGAGGAGGCGCTCGAGTCGTACGCGGACGCCGCGGAACAGGCCTTCGCGGCCGCAGCCGGCCTCGACGAACTCGCCGCCGCGAAGTCCGCACACCTCGGGGACAAGAGCCCGATCGCGCTGAGCAGGCGTTCGCTCGGTTCCCTGCCTAAGGAACAGAAGGCCGCGGCGGGCAAGGCGGTCAACGCCGCCCGCCAGCGCGCCCAGGCAGCCTTCGACGCCCGCAATGCCGAGCTCCTCGCCGAGCGCGACGCGCAGGTCCTCGTCGAGGAGACGCTGGATCTCACAGTCCCCTCGGACCGTGCCCCGCGCGGCGCCCAGCACCCCGTGTCGATCATCTCCGAGCAGGTCGCCGACATCTTCGTGGCGATGGGCTGGGAAATCGCCGAGGGGCCCGAGCTCGAGAGCGAGTACTACAACTTCGACGCCCTCAACTTCCTCCCCGATCATCCGGCGCGCACGCTGCAGGACACCTTCCACGTCGGCCCCGAGGGCAGCCGCCAAGTTCTCCGCACGCACACATCTCCGGTGCAGATCCGCACGATGCTCCATCACGAGCCGCCGATCTACGTCGCCTGCCCGGGTCGTGTGTTCCGGACCGATGAGATCGACTCGACTCACACCCCGGTGTTCAACCAGATCGAGGGACTGGCGGTCGACAAGGGGCTCACGCTCGCTAACCTGCGCGGCACCCTCGACCACCTCGCTCGCGCGGTGTTCGGCCCCGAGTCGAAGACCCGCATGCGGCCGAACTACTTCCCCTTCACCGAGCCCAGCGCCGAGGTCGACGTGTGGTTCCCGAACAAGAAGGGCGGCGCCGGCTGGGTCGAGTGGGGCGGCTGCGGCATGGTCAACCCCAAGGTGCTCACCGCCTGCGGGATCGATCCCGAGGTCTACTCGGGCTTCGCGTTCGGCATGGGCCTCGAGCGGACGCTCCAGTTCCGCAACGGGATCTCGGACATGCGCGACATCATCGAGGGAGACGTCCGCTTCTCCCTGCCCTTCGGCGTGCGGGCCTGACCCACGCATCCGGGCCTGAATTCGACCGGCTCGCCCCGAGCAGCACCCATAGAGCAAACACCTCGAATACCACCGCATCGCGGGATTCCCCACGCGGGGACCCCACAGAGGGAAAGGCGGAACACCCACCGTGCTTATCGCGCAGTCCTGGCTCACGGAGATCGTCCAGCGTGCCAACGCAGGTTGGAGCGTCGAACCGGAAGAGCTCGACGCAGGATTCGTCTCCGTCGGCCTCGAGGTCGAGGGCACGCCGGAGCAGTTGCCCACGATCGAGGGGCCGCTGGTCATCGGGCGCGTCCGGTCGATCGAGGAGCTCGAGGGCTTCAAGAAGCCGATCCGCTTCTGCCTCGTCGACGTGGGGAACGCCGAGCCGCAGGAGATCGTGTGCGGCGCCCGGAACTTCGCCGAGGGCGACCTCGTCGTGGTCGCCCTGCCCGGCACGGTGCTGCCCGGCGGCTTCGAGATCAATGCGCGGAAGACCTACGGGCGCACGAGCGCGGGCATGATCTGCTCGGCCTCCGAGCTCGGCGTGGGCACGGACCACAGCGGGATTATCACGCTGCGCGAGGGAACCGGCGAGCCGGGAGATTCGGCACAGGATCTCCTCGGGCTCGACGACACCGTCATCGAGCTCAACATCACGCCGGACCGTGGATACTGCTTCTCCGCGCGCGGGCTCGCCCGCGAGCTCGCCTGTGGCTTCGATCTCGACTTCGCAGAGCCCGTCGAGTCGAGCGACGCCGCGAATGACCGCGATCGGGCAGCCGGGCCCGCCTGGGAAGTCGAGATCGACCCGGCAGCGGGCGTGCAGCGCTTCGCCGCCCGCAAGGTCACGGGAGTCGACCCCGCGGCACGGACCCCGTGGTGGATGGTCAAGCGGCTGCTCACCTCCGGCATCCGCCCCATCTCTCCGGCGGTCGACGTCACGAACTACGTCATGCTCGAGCTCGGTCACCCGCTGCACGCCTTCGACGCGGACTCGCTGCAGGGCGGCCTCGAGGTGCGCTTCGCCCGCGAAGGCGAGACCCTGCGCACGCTCGACGACCAGGAGCGGACGCTGTCCACGGAAGACGTCGTGATCTGCGACGACCGCGGGCCGATCTCGCTGGCCGCCGTCATGGGCGGGGCCTCCACGGAGGTCACGCCGCAGTCCACGACCATCCTCCTCGAGGCCGCCGTATGGGAGCCGCTGCACGTGTTCCGCAGCGTTCGTCGGCACAAACTGCCCAGCGAGGCCGCGAAGCGCTACGAGCGCGGCGTCGATGCGGGCATCACGCTCGCCGCGCTCGAGCGGGCGGCGACGTTGCTCGCCGAGATCTCCGGCGGCACCGTCGAAGGCGAACTCACGGACCTCGGCGGGATCCCCGAGATGCCGATCATCGCCCTCCGGCCCGAGTACCCGGGCGAGGTCGCCGGCGTGGAGTACCCGGCGGGCACGGCGGCGCACCGTCTCCGTCAGGTGGGCTGCACTGTCGCCGAGGACGGGTCGACGCTCGCCGTCACCCCGCCGAGCTGGCGGCCCGACCTCCAGATTCCCGCCGACCTCGTCGAAGAGGTGCTGCGCCTCGAGGGTCTCGAGTCGATCCCCTCGGTGCTCCCTGCCGCGCCGTCCGGCCGCGGGCTCACGCGCGCCCAGCGCGCGCGTCGGGCCATCGGCCACGGTCTCGCCTACACGGGCCACGTGGAGGTGCCCGCGTTCCCGTTCCTCTCGCAGTCGGTGTTCGACGCCTTCGGTCTCGATGACGACGACCCGCGCCGCGGCACCATGGAGCTGCTCAACCCGCTCGACGCCGAGCAGAACCGCCTCGCCTCGACGCTGCTTCCGCCGCTCATCGACGTGGCACGCCGCAACCTCGCGCGCGGGCGCCGCTCGCTCGCGATCTTCGCGCTGTCGCAGGTGAGCATCCGCACCGAGAACACGCGCCCGTTCGGAGTCCTCGACGTCTCCGGTCGCCCGTCCGACGCCGAGATCGCCGAACTCGACGCGAGCCTGCCCGCGCAGCCGCTGCACGTCGCTTCCCTCTACATCGGTGAGCGCGTGCCCTCCGGGCACGCCGGGGACGGCCGCCCCGCCGACGCCCTCGACGCCGTCGAGGCGGCCCGCGAGGTCGCGCGCAATGCCGGCGTCGAGATCGAGGTCCGCGCCGCCCAGTACGCGCCGTGGCACCCGGGCCGCTGCGTCGAGATCGTCGTGCCCGCCGGTGGCGCGGGCGCCGCCCCGGGTGCTGAGGGCGAGCGGGTCGTCGGCCACGCCGGCGAGCTGCACCCTGCCGTCCTCGAGCGACTCGAGCTCCCGCCGCGCACGTGCGCCATGGAGATGGACCTCGACGCCCTCGGCACCGCGGAGATCCTCCCGGCCCCCGCGATCTCCGCCTACCCTGCCGTCCTCCAGGACGTCGCCGTGGTCGTGGATGCAGACGTGCCCGCCGCCGCCGTGCGTTCCGCGCTCGCCGAAGGTGCGGGCGAGCTCTGCGAGGATGTCCGGCTCTTCGACGTGTTCACCGGCGCGCAGGTCGGCGAGGGCAAGAAGTCCCTCGCGTTCGCGCTCGCCTTCCGCGCGGCTGATCGCACGCTCACCGAGGACGAGGCGAGCGAGCTGCGCGATAAGGCCGTTGCCCGCGCCGGAGAGCAGACGGGTGCCGTGCTGCGTGGGTAGCTCTGCGGGAAACGCTGTGCGAAGTTCTCCGAGGCGCGTTCCGCGCGTCCTCTCCATCGCCGGCACCGATCCGACGGGCGGCGCCGGCCTCTTCGCCGACCTCAAATCGATCGCCGCGATGGGCGGGTACGGAATGGGCGCTGTCACGGCGCTCACGGCGCAGAACACCCTCGGCGTCCGCGGCGTCTATCCGCAGACCGCGGAGGCACTGCGCGCCCAGCTCGATTCGATTTCGGACGATGTCGTGATCGACGCCGTGAAGATCGGGATGCTTGGCGAGGCCCATATCGTCCGCACGGTCTCCGAGTGGCTCGATCGTGTCCGCCCGCCGGTCGTCGTCATGGATCCGGTCATGGCTGCGACCACGGGCGGCCGGCTGTCCACCGACGATGCCAACGTCGCGCTCGTCGATCTGGCGCGGCGGGTCTCGATCGTCACGCCCAATGTCCCAGAACTCGGCGTTCTTGCCGGCGCGGAGGCTGCCGCCAAGACTTTCGGTGAGGTCCTCGAGCAGGCGCGGGCCGCCCACGCAGAGCTCGGGACCGCGGTCCTCGCGACGACCGGGGACCTCGAGGACGCGAGCCACGCAGACGTGCTCATCACCACGGAGGACGGGCGCGCGCGCGTCGAGGAACTGCCGTTCACGCGCATCGACACGCCCAATACCCATGGAACTGGCTGCTCGATGTCCTCGGCCCTCGCCACCGCGAGCGTCGGCGCGAGCTCATGGTCCGAGGCGTACGCGCGGGTCAGGCCGTGGATGGACGGCGCCCTCCTCGGCGGCCTCGAGCTCGAGGTCGGAGAGGGGAGCGGTCCGCTCGACCACAACTGGAACACCAGGGGCGCACACCTCGCCTGAGCAGGCCGGGCGAGCCCAGGCCGGATAGAGCAGGGCAGGCCCGAGTACGTGAGCGCGTGCCGCAGACGCCACGCCAAACCTGTAAGAACTTGCATCGACTCGTAAAAAGTTGCACCATTGCGGCATGACGATTTCCATTGCCGTTGCCGGAGCCTCGGGATACGCGGGGGGCGAGGTCCTTCGCCTCCTCCTTGATCATCCGGGCGTGCGCTCGGGCGAGATCGAGATCGGCGCGCTCACTGCGAACTCCAGCGCGGGGGAGCCGCTCGGCACGTCACACCCGCACCTCCTGCCGCTCGCCGATCGGGTCCTGGAGGAGACCACCCCGGAAACCCTCGCGGGACATGACGTCGTCTTCCTCGGTCTCCCGCACGGCCACTCGGGCGCCATCGCCGCGCAGCTCGCGGACGACGTCCTCGTTATCGACCTCGGCGCGGACCACCGGCTCGAGAGCGCCGAGGCATGGGAGAAGTACTACGGCACCGAACACTCGGGCACGTGGCCCTACGGTCTGCCGGAACTTCCGGGCCAGCGCAAGATCCTCGCCGACACCAAGCGCATCGCCGTGCCCGGCTGCTTCCCGACCGGCGCGACTCTCGCGCTCCTGCCGGGCATCACGGCCGGCCTGTTCGGCGGACAGATCTCCATCGTCTCCGTCACCGGCTCCTCGGGTGCGGGCAAGGCTGCGAAGGTTCCGATGCTCCACGCGGAGGTCCACGGATCGGCGAAGGCCTACGGCGTCGCGGTCCACCGGCATATCCCCGAGATCGCGCAGAACGTCGCCCGGCTCGCCGGCGTCGCCGAGACGCCCGCGCCCACCGTCTCCTTCACGCCCGTTCTCGCACCGATGGCGAGGGGGATCCTCACCACCGCCGTCATTCCCACCGAGCATTCGGTCGAGGCCATCCGTGCAGCCTACGAGGACGCGTATGCGGGCGAGCCGTTCGTGCACGTGCTCCCCGCGGGCCAGCAGCCCATGACGGCGAGCGTCCTCGGCTCCAATGTCGTCCAGATCGGTGTCGAGGTGGATGCCTCGGCAGGGGTCGCGATCGTCACCTCCGTGATCGACAATCTCGCCAAGGGCACCGCCGGCGGGGCCATCCAGTCTATGAACCTCGCGCTCGGCCTGCCCGAGACCGACGGTCTGCCGCTGGTCGGGATCGCGCCGTGACGGGCGCGGCCGCCGGCGGGGCCCGCGAGATCGCGACCGCCACGGACCTCGAATCCGTTCCCGTGCGCATCGTCGGCTTCCCGCGCGGGACCACGATGCGCATCGACATCGAGGGGGCCGACCGCAGCGCGGAACTCGCGTGGACCAGGCAGAAGGCGCACGCGCGGGGCCTTCGCGGGCTGGTGCTCAGCGCGGGCTGCCCGCCGATCGCGGAGAAGGGCTTCGACGTGGTCCACCGCATGGTCGAGAGGGCGGCGGAGGTCGTCTCCAATGCTGCGGGGGACGAGGTCGGTCCCATCGAGATCGCCATTTGCGCGGTTTCTGATCCAGAGGCCGAGGCGCGGCGCATCGCCGCCGAGCACGGTTCGTTCGAGCTCGACAGCCTCGGCGGCGCCGGGGTCGGATTCACTCCCGAGCCCCGGTAGGCGCAGGGGGCTCCGGCGGGCAGTAGCAGTACGACAAAAATACGTTAGACAAAAGTAGAGCACGAACGGTGGGGCGCGGCCCCGGCCGCGACACCGAACGCAGGGGAGACGGAAGAGATGTCCGAAAGCAGCGGGAACGAGCCGGCAGGCGCAGCAGCGGACGTCCCGCCCGCCCGGAGCGCCAGCGCCAGCGCGGAGGACTCGATCGCCGAGGTGCTCGAGGGGCTCTCCTCGTACGTCCGCGCCAACGTTCTCGTCGAGGCGCTGCCGTGGCTCAAGAAGTTCAACAACGAGATCATCGTCGTCAAATACGGCGGCAACGCCATGGTCGACGCCAAACTCAAGGCCGCGTTCGCCGAGGACATGGTCTACCTCCGCACCTGCGGGATCAAACCCGTCGTCGTCCACGGCGGGGGCCCGCAGATCAATGCGATGCTCGGCCGCCTCGGCCTCGAGGGCGAGTTCCGCGGCGGCTTCCGGGTCACCACCCCGGAGGTCATGGAAGTCGTGCGGATGGTGCTCTTCGGCCAGGTTGGCCGAGAGCTCGTCGGGCTCATCAATGCCCACGGCCCCTACGCCGTCGGAATCTCGGGGGAGGACGCGCAGCTCTTCACCGCAGAGAAGCGGTACGCGAGCGTGGACGGCGAGCAGGTGGATATCGGCCTCGTCGGCAACGTCGTCGAGGTCAACCCGGGTGCGGTCATGGACATCATCGACGCCGGCCGCATCCCCGTGGTCTCGACCATCGCGCCCGGCCCCGGCGGGCAGGTCTACAACATCAATGCCGACATCGCCGCCGCACCGCTCGCGGAGGCGCTCGGCGCGATCAAGCTCGTCATGCTCACCGATATCGAGGGCCTCTACGCCGACTGGCCGGACCGCGGTTCGCTCGTTTCCTACCTCGGCTCCGAGCGGCTCCGCGAGCTTCTCCCGAGTCTCGATTCGGGGATGATCCCCAAGATGGAATCCTGCCTCTACGCCGTCGAACACGGAGTCGAGGCCGCGCAGATCATCGACGGCCGCATCCCGCACTCCGTGCTCCTCGAGCTGCTCACCGAGGGCGGCATCGGGACGATGGTGAGCAAGGGCGACCACGACGTGAGGAACAGGGCATGAGCGACAGCGCGAACACGGACAAGACCCTCACGGGCCGGTGGGACGCCGCGCTCATGGGGAACTACGGGACGCCGTCCCTCGAAATCGTTTCGGGCTCGGGCACGCGACTCACCGACAGCGCGGGCACGACGTACACCGACCTGTTCTCGGGGATCGCCGTCAACTCGTTGGGGCACGCCCATCCCGCGATCGTCGGGGCGGTCACCGAGCAGGTGGCCACGCTTGGTCACGTGTCGAATATCTACATCCACCCGAAGACCGTCGAGCTCGCCGAGCGGCTCGGCGCTGCGCTCGACGTCGAGGCCCCGGTCCGGGCGATGTTCTGCAATTCCGGCACCGAGGCGAACGAGGCGGCGTTCAAGATCGCGCGGCTCACGGGGCGGAGCAGGATTCTCGCCGCAGAGCGCGGATTCCACGGGCGCACGATGGGCGCGCTCTCGATCACGGGGCAGCCGGACAAGCGCGAGCCGTTCGAACCCATGCCCGCGGGCGCCGAGTTCTTTCCGTACGGGGACATCGACGGCCTTCGCACCGTCGTCGAATCCGGCGACCCCCGTGACGTGGCGGCGATCGTCCTCGAGCCCATCCAGGGCGAGGCCGGAGTCCACACGCCGCCCGAGGGATACCTTGCCGATGTCCGCGCACTCTGCGACGAGTACGGCATCCTCCTCGTGTGCGACGAAGTACAGACGGGCATCGGCAGGACCGGGGCGATGTTCGCCTCGCGCCACGCCGGAATCGTCCCCGACGTGATCACACTGGCCAAGGGGCTCGGCGGCGGACTCCCCATCGGCGCCGTCCTCGGTATCGGAGCGGCGGGCGAGCTCCTGCGGCCAGGGCAGCACGGCTCGACCTTCGGCGGGAATCCCATTGCCGCCGCGGCGGCGCTCGCCGTGCTCGACACCATCGCCGCCGAGCACCTCGATTACCACGCCTACCGTCTCGGAAGGCTCATGACGGCGGACATCGAAATGCTCGACCACCCGTTGGTCACCGAGGTGCGCGGCCGCGGCCTCCTGATCGGCATCGCGCTTGCCGAGCCCGTCGCGGCGCAGATCGTCGAGGCAGCCCGGGATGCGGGCTTCATCGTCGGCACGGCGGGCGCCTCGGTGGTCCGGATCGCGCCGCCCCTCATCGTCTCCGAGGACGAGATCGCCGCGTTCCTCTCCGCGCTCCCGGGCCTCCTCGATGGCGCGGCGAGCGAGAACACTGACACGAACGACCGTTAGCCCGGCCCGCAGGCCGATCACGGCATTCCCGAACACCAGAGAAAGCGAACCCACATGAGCCCCCGCCACTTCCTCCGCGACGACTCAGTGAGCCCGTTCGAGCAGGCCGAGATCCTCGACCTCGCGACGAGTATGAAGGCCGATCGCTACGGCTACACCCCGCTCGCGGGGCCGCGTTCGGTAGCCGTGTTGTTCGACAAGACCTCGACCCGCACGCGCTTTTCGTTCGACGCGGGCATCGCCGAGCTCGGCGGCAACCCGATCATCGTCGACACGAGCTCCTCGCAGATGGGCAAGGGCGAGACCATAGCGGACACCGCACGCGTGGTCGGCCGCTACGTCTCCGCGATCGTCTGGCGCACCTACGCCCAGGCAGGCCTCGATGAGCTCGCCGAGAACTCCCCGGTGCCCGTCGTCAACGCGTTGAGCGACGAGTTCCACCCGTGCCAGATCCTCGCCGACCTGCTCACGGTGCGCGAGAACTTCGGCGGGAAGACGGCCGGACTGCGCGCCACGTACGTGGGCGACGGCGCGAACAACATGGCGAACTCGTACCTCCTCGGCTTCGCCACGGCGGGAATGCACATCACCATCGCGGCCCCCGCCGGATACCAGCCGGAGGCCGAGGTGGTCTCCGCGGCCGAGGCGATCGCCGCGCAGACCGGTGGCTCGGTGGAGGTCACCGCCGATGCCGCCGCGGCGGCGCAGGGCGCCGATGTGCTCATCACCGATACGTGGATCTCGATGGGCCAGGAAGAAGAGGGGGCGCAGCGGGTCGCGGACCTGCGCGCCTACCAGCTCGGCCAGGAGCTCGTCGACGCGGCGGCCGACGGTGCGATCGTGCTCCACTGCCTCCCGGCGTATCGCGGCAATGAGATCACCGACGAGGTCATCGAGGGCCCCGCGTCGCGAGTGTTCGACGAGGCGGAAAACCGACTGCACGCGCAGAAAGCCCTGCTCGCCTGGCTGCTCGGCCAGTCTTAGCCCGGGTCCGCGGATCGCAAGGGGGTCGATAACGATGAGCGAGAGCAATGGGCCGGCGCGCGCGCCCGTGACGAAAGCCGCGCGGCACGCCGTCATCGCCCAGATCCTCGACGGGCAGGACGTGCGCAGCCAGAACCAGCTCGCGGCCGCGCTCGGCGCCTCGGGGATCGCGGTGACCATCGCGACCCTAAGCCGCGATCTCGACGAGCTCGGGGCGATCAAAATGCGGGCCGCGGACGGCGGGGTCGGCCGTTACGTCCTCCCCGAGGACGGTCGCCCCGTCCCCGGGGTGCACGGCGGCACCGACCGACTAGCGAAGCTGCTGTCCGAGCTGATGACCAGCATGGACTTCAGCGGAAACACCGCGGTGCTGCGCACCCCGCCGGGCGCGGCGAATTTCCTCGCGAGCGCGATCGACCGGGCGAACCTGCCCGAGATCGTCGGCTGCGTTGCCGGGGACGACACGATCTTCGTGCTCGCCCGGGAGCCGGTCACGGGGGAGGCGCTCGCCGAGCTGCTGGCTCGGCTCGCCCAGTAGCGGGGCCGGCCGAGCACCTCGCCGGAAGGTCACGGAGCCCGGCGGCGAAGCGCACCGGTCCACGCCGGCTGCGGCCGGTGCCGTCATAATCGAAGAAGATACGAAGAACGAATACCTTTCGCAAAGGAGCGAGACACCATGGCAAATCGCGTTGTTCTGGCCTACTCGGGCGGACTCGACACCTCGGTAGCGATCAGCTGGATCGGCAAGGAGACGGGGGCAGAGGTCGTGGCCGTCGCCATCGACCTCGGCCAGGGCGGCGACGACATGGACGCGGTCCGCCAGCGTGCGCTCGACTGCGGAGCCGTCGAGTCGATCGTCGTCGATGCCCGCGACGAATTCGCCGAGGAGTACTGCCTCCCGACGATCAAGTCCAACGGTCTCTACATGAACCGCTACCCGCTGGTCTCCGCGATCTCGCGGCCGCTCATCGTCAAGCACCTCACCGAGGCCGCGAAGGCGCACGGCGGTACCGCCGTGGCGCACGGCTGCACGGGTAAGGGCAATGACCAGGTGCGCTTCGAGGTCGGGTTCATGAACCTCGCGCCCGAGCTCGACGTGATCGCCCCGGTCCGCGACTACGCCTGGACGCGCGAGAAGGCGATCGAGTTCGCCGAGCAGAACGACATCCCGATCACCGTGACCAAGAAGTCGCCGTTCTCCATCGACCAGAACGTGTGGGGCCGTGCCGTCGAGACGGGCTTCCTCGAGGACCTGTGGAACGCCCCGACCAAGGACGTCTACGACTACACCGAGGACCCGACGGTCAACTTCGCCGCGCCCGACGAGGTGACCATCTCGTTCGAGGCCGGCAAGCCCGTCGCGATCGACGGCCGCCGGGTCTCCGTGCTCGAGGCCATCGAGGAGCTCAACCGCCGCGCAGGCGCCCAGGGCGTCGGCCGAATCGACGTCGTCGAGGACCGCCTCGTCGGCATCAAGAGCCGCGAGATCTACGAGGCGCCGGGCGCGATGGCCCTGATCACCGCGCACCAGGAGCTCGAGCACGTCACCATCGAGCGCGAGCTCGGCCGTTACAAGCGCACCGTCGAGGAGCGCTGGACCGACCTCGTCTACGACGGCCTCTGGTTCTCGCCGCTCAAGCGCGCCCTCGACGCGTTCATCGAGGACACCCAGCAGGCGGTCAACGGCGACGTCCGGATGGTCATGCACGGCGGGCACATCAGCGTCAACGGCCGCAAGTCGGACACGTCGCTCTACGACTTCAACCTCGCGACGTACGACGAGGGCGATTCGTTCGACCAGTCCCACGCGAAGGGCTTCGTCCAGCTCCACGGCCTGTCCTCGCAGATCGCGTCGAAGCGGGACCGCAAGCTGTGAGCGCCCCGGACAACGCTGCAGGCGCCGATGGCCCGGGCGACTCCCGGCACGGCACCAATGCCGGGGCCCTGTGGGGCGGCCGATTCGCCGGCGGCCCCGCCGAGGCGATGGCGGCGCTGAGCAAGTCGACGCATTTCGATTGGGTCCTCGCACCGTATGACATCGCTGCCTCAAAGGCACACGCCCGTGTGCTCTCGCGGGCCGGCCTCCTCTCCGAGGCAGACCTCGAGACCATGCTCGAAGGGCTCGACCGTCTTGACGCCGACGTCGCCTCGGGTGCGTTCGTCGCAGCACCGGGGGACGAGGACGTCCACGGCGCCCTCGAACGCGGGCTCATCGAGCGCGTCGGCCCCGAGGTCGGCGGCCGCCTCCGCGCGGGTCGCAGCAGGAACGACCAGGTCGCCACGCAATTCCGCATGTGGCTCCGCGCGGCGTCGCGTCGGGTTGCCGCCGGCGTCTCTGACGTCGCAGGTGCCCTGTTGGCGCAGGCGGAGGCGCATCCCGATGTGGCGATGCCGGGGAAGACCCACTTCCAGGCCGCCCAGCCTGTGCTCCTCTCACACCAGCTCCTGGCCCACGTGCACCCGCTGCTCCGCGACCTCGGCCGGATCCGTGACCTCGACAGGCGTCTCGCGGTATCGCCGTACGGGGCCGGCGCCCTCGCCGGTTCCTCCCTCGGCCTCGATCCCGACGCCATCGCGGAGGAGCTCGGCTTCGACGCGGCGGCAGACAATTCGATCGACGCGACGTCCTCGCGGGACTTCGCCGCCGAGGCGGCGTATGTGTTCGCGCAGATCGCAGTCGACCTGTCGCGGCTGTCCGAGGAGATCATCGCCTGGTGCACGCCGGAGTTCGGGTACGTGACCCTCGCCGACGAGTGGTCGACGGGCTCGTCGATCATGCCGCAGAAGAAGAACCCGGACGTCGCGGAGCTCGCGCGCGGTAAGACCGGCAGGCTCATCGGCAATCTCGCGGGTCTCATGGCGACCCTCAAGGCGCAGCCGCTCGCGTACAACCGGGATCTGCAGGAGGACAAGGAGCCGGTCTTCGATTCCGTGGCCCAGCTCGACCTCCTCCTCCCGGCGATCGCCGGTCTCGTGGGCACGCTCACCTTCCATCCCGAGCGGATGGCGCAGCTCGCACCCGCGGGGTTCACGCTCGCCACGGACATCGCCGAGTGGATGGTGCGCCAGGGCGTGCCGTTCCGTGTCGCCCACGAGGCGGCGGGGGAGTGCGTCCGCATCGCCGAGAAGCGGGGCGTGGGGCTCGACGAGCTCACCGACGACGAGCTCGCCTCCGCGGACCCGGCTCTCACGCCGCAGGTGCGCGAGGTCCTCACCGTCCGTGGTTCGATCGATTCGCGCGATGCGCGCGGCGGCACGGCGAGTGCGGCGGTCGCCCGGCAGCGGGCGGTCGTCGCCGAGTCCCTCGCCGAAGCCAGGGAATGGATCGGCAAGGAGGTTCCCGGCCTGCGCCGTCAGGACTAGGGAGCGGAACCGGAGAGCGCGGATAGAAGGCTCGAATAGAGGACCCGGAGCCGGGGAGGCTTGTACTCCCCGGCTCCTCCGCTTTCCAATTCTCGACGCGCTGCAACGGTGCGGTCGGGTGCTTCGGACCGGTGGGGACGTATCCTGTTGGCATGACTTCGCTCGATCCGCGTCTGCTCGAGATCATCGCGTGCCCCGTCGACCGCGGGCCGCTGTCCCCGGTGTCCGGGGACCGCCTCTACAACCCGCGGCTCCACCTCGTCTATCGGATCGAGGACGGGATCCCCGTTCTTCTCGCGGACGAGGCCACGGAGGCAGGGCAAGCCGAGCAGGCCGCGCTCGACGCGGAGCTCCGGCGCTAGCACGGCTCGTCGCCGGCCCAGGGGCTCCCCGGCCGACAAGGGATCGCCGGCGAAACCACCGGCGGAGCAAGTACACAGATCAGGACGATCGGGACAACATTGTCGAACTCCAGCATCATCGACGACCTCACGTGGCGCGGACTCATCGCGCAGTCCACGGACATCGACGAACTCACCGAGCACACCGCCGCCGGGCGGATCTCCCTGTACGCGGGCTTCGACCCCACGGCGGATAGCCTCCATGCGGGGCATCTCGTTCCGCTCCTCACACTGCGGCGCTTCCAGCTGGCCGGGCACCGGCCCGTGCTCCTGGCCGGCGGGGCGACGGGGATGATCGGTGACCCGCGCGATGTCGGGGAGCGGGTGATGAACTCCTCGGACGTCGTCGCCGAATGGTCGGAGAAGATCGGCGGCCAGCTCGAGCGCTTCGTCGACTTCGGCGATCCGCGCACCGGGGCGCTCATGGTGAACAACATGCAGTGGACCGGACACCTCACGGCGATCGAGTTCCTCCGCACTATCGGTAAGCACTTCTCGCTCAACACGATGATCGGGCGGGACACCGTCAAGCGCCGGCTCGAGGGCGACGGCATTTCGTACACCGAGTTCAGTTACATGCTGTTGCAGGCCAACGACTTCCTCCAGCTCCGCCGCTCCGAGGGGGTCACCCTTCAGATCGGTGGCTCCGATCAGTGGGGCAACATCGTCTCGGGCGTCGACCTGATCCGTCGCGTCGACGGAGAGGCGGCGCATGCGCTCACCGTTCCGCTCGTGACCACCGCCGACGGCAAGAAGTTCGGCAAGTCCACCGGCGGCGGGAGCCTGTGGCTCGATCCTGAGCGCACCAGCCCGTACACCTGGTACCAGTACTTCCTCAATACCGCAGATGCCGATGTGGTCCGATTCCTCAAGTGGTTCACGTTCCTCGGACGTGAGGAGATCGAAGAACTGGAACGCGTGACGGCGGAGAAGCCGCATCTCCGGGCCGCCCAGCGCACCCTCGCCGAGCACATGACGGAGCTCGTCCACGGCCGAGCCGCCGTGGACAAGGTGGAACTCGCCGCACAGGCGCTCTTCGGCAAGGCCGAACTTCGCGAGCTCGACGAACCCACGCTCGGCGCGGCCCTCAGGGAAACCGAGATCGCCGAGTACGCAGCGGGCTCGGGCGCGACCATCGTCGATCTCCTCGTGGAGACGGGACTCTGCGAGAGCAAGGGTGCCGCGCGCCGCGCGATCGGGGAGAACGGCGTCGCCGTGAACAACGAGAAGATCGCCGACGTCGAATGGACTCCCGGGGACGCGGACTGGATCCACGGGACGTGGCTGGTTCTGCGCAGGGGGAAGAAGACATTCGCCGGAGTGCGCCGCACGGCGAACTGATCGCGAAGTCCACGAGGGCCGGTGGCGGGGGAGACCCTGTCGCCGGCCCTTTTGCGTACTCCGTGGCGGAAGTCCTCTGCCGACCCCGTGTTTCGGCCGCCTGTGCCCAGGTCTTTCGCCGGCCGGCTGGGATAAGGGCTTGGGCGCCGCGGCGGGGCTGTTCGACCCGCCGGAATTGTCCTACGATCTGGCTGATCGCGCGCTGACCAGGCGATTTGTAAGTGCTTCGCGGGGTGTGTAACTTAATTGAGGCCGCAAGCGAGCGGGGCCGACCCGGAAGGGAAAGGTTCTTCTCCGACAGAGCGAGAATCAGAGCTTGACAGTTCGAGAGGGACTCATTAGAGTCGACGTCCTCACGGGCTGCGGGTTCGAGTCATTCGACTAACTCAGCGGCGCGGCGGTTTGCACCGGCCGCGCCACGCTGATAAGCTGGATGAGTTGCTTCCGCGAGGTTGTGGCGCCGGGAATGAGGTTCTGGCT
>NZ_DAINST010000039.1:7812-27427 GCF_036741115.1 Dietzia sp. | reverse complement strand
GCGTCGGTGTCCTTGATCTCCTCGTAGATCTTCTCGTCCTCGTCGCTGTAGCGGAGGATCATCCGCGGGATCGACAGGGTCACCACCAAGGAGGGCCACACGATCCACGCGTAGTCGAAGTGGACGACGAACTGGAGTATGAGGAAGGCGATGAGGGTGATCCCGACGATCGCCCCGTCGAGGGTCTCGACGAGCCCGCCGCGCTTGCGGAGGGAACGCAGCTCGTCCTCGTCGCTGCGCGGCTTCGCGATTTCGGTCGACGCCCTCGCCTGGTCCGGGGCCGGGCGGTCGATCTCGAGCGTGGCGATTGCCCCGCCGCGCTCGGCGAGCGGGACGCCGCCGGGTAGCCCGCGGAACAGGGGATCGAGGTCGCCGAGCCACCGGACCTCTGAGGCGCGCCCCGACAGGTCCTCGAACTCCGCGATCCCGATCCGGCCGGCGGCATAATGCTCGCCGAGCGCGTTGAGCGCGTGCAGGCGCTCGGAATCGCTGAGGCGGAGGTCGCCGGTGTGGTCGTGGTGGTCGTGGTGGTCGTGCTCGTCTCGAGAAGAGTCCATGGGGGCTCCAGGTTTCGGCGCCGCGCGGCGAAGCGTTCTCCGGTCATGTCGAGCCTACCGGGCGGCCCGGATCGGCCCCGACACGAAAACGGCCCCAACTGCGCGGCGAGCCCGTTACCCGGGAGTACAGTGACCCCGTTCACTACGAGAGGGGCAGTGTGTCCGAGGAAATCACCGGCGGCGGGGCCGCGAGCAGTGGGGACGCGACCGACGGCGGCGCCGCGACGGACGGCGGCGATCCGCGGTCCAAGGGGCTGTCTCGGCAGCTCACGAACCGGCACATCCAGCTCATCGCCATCGGCGGGGCGATCGGCACCGGCCTGTTCATGGGCTCGGGCAAGACCATTTCGCTCGCCGGGCCGTCCGTGCTCTTCGTCTACATGATCATCGGCGGCATGCTCTTTTTCGTCATGCGCGCGATGGGCGAGCTGCTGCTGTCGAACCACAAGTACCACTCGTTCGCCGACTTCGCGGGCGACCTCCTCGGCCCGTGGGCCGGCTTCTTCACCGGCTGGACCTACTGGTTCTGCTGGATCGTCACGGGCATCGCGGACGTCATCGCCATCGCCGGCTACGTCTCGTATTGGTGGCCGGACCTGCCGCTGTGGATCCCCGCGCTGGCCACGGTCGTCGTGCTCATCGGGCTCAACCTGGTCACGGTCAAGGCGTTCGGCGAGACGGAATTCTGGTTCGCGATGATCAAGATCGTCGCCATCGTCGCGCTCATCGTCGTCGGCCTCGTTATGGTCGCCAGCCACTTCGCGGCCCCCAACGGCTCGCACGCGGAGGTCGCGAACCTGTGGAACGACGGCGGCATGTTCCCCACCGGGTTCATGGGCTTCGTCGCGGGTTTCCAGATCGCCTCGTTCGCCTTCGTCGGTATCGAGCTCGTCGGCACGACGGCCGCCGAGACCAAGGACCCCGAGAAGACGCTGCCCAAGGCGATCAACGCGATCCCGGTGCGCGTGGCCCTGTTCTATGTCGTGGCGCTCGCCGTCATCCTGGCCGTTACCCCGTGGCGGGAGATCAGCCCCGACCGCAGCCCGTTCGTCGCGATGTTCTCCCTCGCCGGCTTCGGCATCGCGGCGTCGGTAATCAACTTCGTGGTACTCACCTCGGCCGCGTCCTCGGCGAACTCGGGCATCTACTCGACCTCGCGCATGGTCTATGGGCTGTCGTGGCACAGCGACGCGCCCGCGTGGTTCGCGCATCTCTCGCGCCGCCGTGTTCCGGCGAACGCGCTCTACCTCTCGGGCGTCTTCCTGCTCACGGGCGTGGTCATGGTCATGGTCGGCGATTCGATCATCGACGCGTTCACCATCGTCACCACCGTCTCCTCGCTGTGCTTCATGTTCGTGTGGACGATGATCCTCGCGAGCTACATCGCCTACCGCCGCCGCTTCCCCGAGCGTCACGCGGCCTCGGCGTTCAAGATGCCCGGCGGCATCGCGATGTGCGTCGTCGTGTTCGCGTTCTTTGCGTTCCTCATCTGGGCGTTCACGCAGAAGGAGGACACGCGCTCCGCGCTGCTCGTGACCCCGATCTGGTTCGTCGTGCTCGTCATCGCGTGGCTGTTCCTGCGCCGCACCGCGACGCAGCAGCGGCGGATCCGCGCCTTCGCCGAGAAGCGCAGCGAGTTCTGACGCCGGAGGTCCGCGCATCCTGTGCCATCCTCGGTGCGCGGCCGGTGAGCCGCGCTCTGGGCGCGCTCTAGTCGTCCGCCTCGGCGCCCCAGCCGAAGGCGCGGTCGATGCTTACCCACACGTCGACCCGCGGCTGATCCCGGACTGCGTAATGCTCGCCGGTGTAGTGACGAGCGATCTTGTCGATGCCGGAGAGATCCGGATCGTCGGCGATCTCGACGACCGTGCCCTGGATCGAGAGGTGCGAGTACCAGTCGCCATCGGCGAGGACGGTGAGGGCTACGCGCGGATCGTTCTTCAGGTGCTGCAACCGCACGCGGCTCGCAGCGAGGTTGAAGCGGATGCGCTCGCCCTCGAGGAGATACCAGGTCGCGACGGTTACGGGCTGGCCGCCCTTGCGGAGCGTCGCCATCACCGCGGGGTTCGGCTTGGCGAGGAAATCGAGCTGCTTGGCATTGACTACGGGGCGGTCGCTCATCGCGGAACTCCTATGGCTTGGTGTCGGACCGGACGGGGCCGAGCGTACGCCCGCCGGCGAGTTCACCTCCCCGCTCCCGCAACGTTGAATTGCCGTCGCACGCCGCGGTTACGGTGCGCTCATGGCTCACGGTGCGTACTCGAGGCGAGGCTTTCTGACGGCGACCGGCGCCGCCCTCTCGGCGGGGGCCGTCGCCGCCGGTACCGGCCGGGCGGTGGCGCAGGGGAGCTCGCGTCCCCCGGCCGATCTGCTCGCCGGTACGGCCGGCGCCTCGGCGCCGAAGAACCTCGTCGCCGCGGACCTCGAGGTCCCCACCGCCACCGACACCTCCGTGGCGTTCTCGTGGACCACCTACGATCTCTCCGGCCGGCTCCTGCCCGCCGACACCGAGCTCTTCCTCGGGCCCGCGGACTCCACGGCGCCGCTGCCGCTCGTGCACGCCGAGGACACCCCGACCCCGTGGCACCACGTGCGCGTCGACGGGCTCGAGCCGGGCCGCGAATATCGGTTCGAGGCCAGGTCCGGCGGCGTCCGGGCGGTGGGGAGCCACGTCGTCACCAACCTTTCCGGTTCTCCCGAGCAGACCGGCGTGGTGCGCACCCTCGCCCCGCCGCCCGGGAAGCTGATCCGCACGATCGCCGTGGCCAATGACATCCACGTCGGGGAGCAGAAATCGGGGATCATGTTCGCCGACTTCCCGCCGGGCGCCGAGCAGGAGCCCGGCCTGCCGCCGTACTCCGACGTCATGCTCACGGGCCTGCTCGAGGACGTGCGAGCGGCGGGGATCACGGAGCTGTTCTGCAACGGCGACCTGACCTCCGAGGCCAAGCCCGAGGAGGTCGCGCGGGTGCGCGAGCTGCTCGACGGCTTCGGGGAGAAGGGCCGGAACTGGTGGGCGACGCGCGGGAACCACGACCGCCCGCACGGCGGCGCCGAGTACGTCTCGTGCGCCCCCTACGGCGACACGCATTTCGACTGCTGGGGCCAGGCGTTCGAGCCGCGACAGACGATGTGGTCCACCGAGATCGGCGGCCTGCGCGTGGTGGGCCTCGACTCGACGCACCTCGACAACTCCGGCGGGGCGATCGACCCCGAGCAGTTCGAGCGGCTCGACGCCGTGCTCGACGAAAGCCGCGACCGGCCCACGCTCTCGATGTGCCACCACCCCGTGACCCGCGACGCGCAGCGTTCGAACATGGCCGGGCCGTGGTTCGTGCTCGACGATCCCGATGCCATGCGCCTGCAGCAGGCGCTCGCCGACACTCCCGGCTCCTTCCTCCACATGGGCGGGCACACGCACAGGACCCGCCGCGGCGCGGCCGACGTGCTGCCCGCGGGCGGTCGCGCGCCGACGGAGTACCTCGAGGCCGGGGTCACCGTCTCCTACCCGGGGAATTACACGCGGATCTCGCTCTACACCGGCGGATACATGGTCAACCTCCATCAGATAGCCACGCCGCTCGCGCTGCGCTGGATCGAGCGCTCGCGCCGCACGTACTTCGGATTCGCGCCCGAGTACCTCCTGGGGACGTTCGGAGATCGCAATCATGTGGTCGCGCGCGACTTCTCCGGGCTGAGCTAGCGGCGTGACCTCCCACTCGTAACGATCGGCGCGCGGCGGCAGATGTTCAAGGTGTTCTCGCCACCCGCTTCGAGCCGAGTAGAGGAAAACGCATCATGCCCCGCACTCACGTGACCGCGCCCCGGATCGCCGCCGTCTGCGGCGCCGCCCTTCTCGGCGGGGGCATCGCGCTCGTGGGCGCTCCGTCCGCGGATGCCCTGGCCGTCGCCAAGGACGTCCCCATGGCTTTTCCCAGCGGCGGAGACCACATGATCCGCTTCGGCGCCTTCAACTCCTGTCACTGGGACGAAGGGAAGGGCAACAGTCCGCTCGAGCAGGCGATGAACGCGAACGCGATCGACCTCGACGTCAATACGAACGGCAATTTCCTCGACCCGCTCAACTACTGGCCGTTCAACTCGGCGACGGTCGACTGGGAGAACCACGCGACCGGTCAGTCCGGCAGCGACACGGTATTCACGAACGGCCGCGAGGTCGGAGTCCGGGACATCGACACGGGCATCGGGGATCTCACCGTCACCATCACGGCGACCCGCTCGGCGTTCCCGACCTTTGCCCCCGGTTCCGTGGTGCCCTTCGCCTCGGCGACGCACACCGAGACCTTCGAGGTCCAGGGCATCGACGTCGAGCAGTGCAACGGGCCGATCGACGGCGGCGTGACCGGCTAGAACACGAGCCCGATCACGAGCGGACCGTGAGCGGGTCCGATCCGTCCCACGCAGAGACGTTCTTCGCCTCGGGGATGTCCTCGCGTCGGAACACGGGATCGAGTCCCTGCCTCTTCTGCTCGGCGTAGTTGCGCATGAGCTTAATGGCGATCTTCGCCAGCGGGATGAGCGCGATGAGGTTGATGGTCGCCATGAATCCCATGAATAGGTCTGCGAGGTTCCACACGACCTGGATGCTGCCGATCGCACCGCCCACGACGGCGAGGCACACGAGCACGCGGAAGACGTTGACCGCCATGTCGCTGTCCTTGAGGAAGCGGATGTTCGACTCGCCGTAGTACGAGTTGCCGAGGATCGACGAGAACGCCAGGAAGAAGATGACGATCGTGAGGAATCCGATCGCCCAGTGCCCGACCTGGTTCGACAGCGCGTTCTGAGTGAGCGAGATCCCCTCGGGATCCCCGCCGTACTCGGGATTCGAGAGAAGGATGATGAACGCGGTGGCGGAGCAGACGAGCAGGGTGTCGAAGTAGACGCCGAGCGACTGGACGAGCCCCTGCTTGACGGGGTGGGACACAGAGGCGGTGGCGGCGGCGTTGGGCACCGAACCCATGCCGGCCTCGTTGGAGAACAGCCCGCGGCGGATGCCTTGCATGAACGCGGCGCCGAGCCCCGCGCCGACGACCTCCTTGAAGCCGAGGGCGTGGCCGATGATGAGGCCGAGCACCCCGGGCACCTCGCCGATGTTGATGACGACGACGAACAGGGCGACGAGGACGTACGCGAACGCCATGATCGGCACCATGATCTCGGTGACTGCCGAGAGGCGGTGGATGCCGCCGAAGATGATGACGCCGGCGAGGATCGCGACGACGGCGCCGATGATGAACATGGGCCAGGTGCCCTCGAGCGAGAACTGGTTACCGAGCGACTGGGCGATCGAGTTCGACTGCACGGCGTTGAAGACGAAGCCATAGGTGACCGTGATGATGACCGCGAAGGCAATGGCCACGGGCTTCCAGCCGAGCGCATCGCGGATGTAATACGCGGGGCCGCCGACGTAGGAGTCCTTGCGGCGCACCTTGTAGAGCTGGGCCAGCGACGATTCGACGAACGAGGTCGCGCTGCCAAGGATCGCGAGTACCCACATCCAGAACACGGCGCCGGGCCCGCCGACGGTGATCGCGATGGCGACGCCGGCGACGTTGGCCGAGCCCACGCGCGACGCTGCGGAGATCGTGAACGCGCGGAACGCCGAAACCCCCTTCTGCCCGTCCGAGATGTCCGACGGGCTCTCCTTGAGACCGGCGAGCATCTCGGGGATCCAGCGGATCTGCACGGCCTTGGTGCTGATTGTGAACCACACGCCCGCGATACAGAGGATCGTGATGACGAAATACCAATAGACGTCGTTGATGTCCTGGACCGCGGTGGCTAGAGACTCCATGGGGGTCACATTAGGTCGGGGAATCGCGTTCCGCTGCCGAAGTGCGAACGCCCACGAAGTGGACGGTGCAAATGTACGATTTCCTCCGGCGAACTGCGCCGACACACGCGCCCCGATCCCTTCGAGAGGACCCCGATGAGCCAACCGCCCGGAAGCCCCGACGATTCCTCTCAGACGGAATCCCTGCCGCCGTATCAGGGCCACAATCCGGGCCAGGGGTCCGGGCCGCTCCCTCCCTATACCGGTCAGTGGGGGCAGTGGGGAGCTCCGGGGCCGCAGTTCCAGCCTGCGCAGAAGAACCCGGTCGAATCGCGCGGCTTCTTCGGGGCGGTCTTCGACTTCACGTTCCGCAGCCTCGTGTCGATCCGCTTCGCGAAGTTCCTCTACATAGTCGCGATGGTGTATCTGGCGCTCGGCTGGCTCTTCGGCCTCGTTGTCGTCACGACCGGGGCGGCCTACGACGACGAGTACTCGGTCGTTCTCGTCGTGATCCTCTACCTCGTGTTCGCCTGGATCCCCTTCTTCATCCAACTCCTGCTGGTGCGCGTGTTCCTCGAATTCGTCATCTCGACGGTGCGGACCTCGCAGAACACGGCGGCCACGCGCGCCGAGATCGGTCTCCTGCGCGACGAACTCCGCGGGCGTCCCTGAGCGCGCGGCCTCGGGCGTCAGAAAAAGCGGTGCCGCGTCCCGGGATGGGGGCGCGGCACCGCTTTGTGATGGTGGCTGTCCACCGCCTATGACGGCGGACGGCGCGAATTACTTCGAGGCCGAGGCGATGATCTGGTCGAAGACCGTGGAGATCTCGCCGGCGCGGCGCTCGTCGGGGACGAGGCCGTTCTCGCCGAACTCCGTGAAGAGGGAGAGCGAGACCTGCGCGCGCACGACGTGCATGTTGAAGTTCGCGAGGATCTGACGCCACTGCTCGACGGCGCGGACGCCGTTGTCTGCGCCGTAGGCGACCACGGCGGCCGGCTTGTTCATCCACTCCGGGCCGAGCGAATCGACGGCGTTCTTGAGCGCGCCGGGGACGCCGTGGTTGTACTCGGGGGAGACGAGCACGTAGGCGTCAAAGGAGTCGATGGCGTCCGACCAGGCCTGGACCTGCGGCGAATCGTACTTCTTGCCGGCGGCGGCGGGGACGGTGGCGCTCGTGTAGATCGGGACGTCGAAATCGGCGAGCGAGACCAGCTCGAACTCTGCTCCGCCGTGCTTCTCGCCGGACTCGAGGACCCACTGGGCGACCGAGGTGGAATTGCGTCCCTCGCGGACCGAACCGTCGATGATGCCGATCTTCACTACTCTGTTCTCCTTCGTTTGGATTCCGCGGCGGTGTCTATCCGGCGCTGGGCGTTCGTGCTTTACGTTGATGCGTCAACGAAACACCTAGCGTAGATATTCCGGCCTATCCGGATTCGGATCAAATCGGTGGGCCGCCTGTTGCCGAAAGTTGCACGGATGTGTGGAATTGGGAGTCCGGCATTCATATCCACATCCGCGAGGCAGGAGCACTCAGTGACCTATAATCCGGTGGGCGACGACTCGGTGGGCCGCACTGCGGCGGGCGACGCTGCGCACGCCCCTGCGGAGCCGCGCGTCCTCGCTGCCTTCGAACGCCGCGCCGGGGACCTCGTCGCCACTCTCGGGCGGCACGGCATCGCGGTGGACGTCGCGCCGCCGATGTCCACGATCCCCCATCCCGATGACGCCGAACTGCGCCACGCCACCGAGCGGATCGTCGCCGATCCGCCGGGGATCGTAGTGGTCACCACGGGCGTGGGATTCACGGCGTGGCTCTCTGCTGCCGCCGAGTTCGGGCTCGGCAAGCAGCTCGCGGGCGTCCTCGCCGGGGCGCGGATCGTGTCGCGCGGGGCGAAGGTCACCGGGGCTATCCGGAAGGCCGGGCTGTCCGCCTTTTGGGAGGCGCCGAACGGGCTGAGCGAGGAGGTGCGCGAGTACATGCTCGGGCTGGACCTCTCCGGGGCGCGGGTCGCCGTGCAGTTCCACGGCTCGGGGGCCGACGGGATCGATGCGGACCTGCGGGCCGCGGGCGCGGTTGTGACGGCGCTGGTCGTCTATCGCTGGGGACCGCCGCACGACCCGGAGGCCCTCGAACGCTCGATCCGCGAGGTCGCTGGCGGCGGGTACGCGGCCGTGCTGTTCACCGCGGCGCCGGGCACCGCGGCGTGGCTGGCTGCCGCCGAGCGGCTCGGCCTGCGCGAGGCGGCGCTGCGGCGCTTCGCCGGCGGTACCATCGCCGCGGCCGTCGGGCCCGTGACCGCCGGGCCCCTCGTCGACGCCGGCGTCCCCGTCGAGGTGCCCGAGCGCTGGCGCCTCGGCGCGCTGGCCCGCCTCGTGCTCGCGCGCCTCGGCGAGCGGGGCGACGCCGTGCCTGCGGAGTCGGGGGAGTCGGACTAGGCCGGAGTCTCGCCCGCCGCCGGCCGGTAGTAGCCGTGGCGCACCGTGCGGTCGAGGATTCCCAGGGTCCCCTTGAGGGTGGCGTCCGAGATCACCGGGAAGATCGACTTCCACTCCTCGGCCGCCGTGGACCAGTCGTAGATGCTCGTGGCGAGCGTGCCGCCCTCGGGGAGCGGCTCGAGGCGATAGCCGTACGTATGGCCGATGGGCGGCTTGATCGCCCCGTCGATGGTCCACGCGATCTCGGCGGCGGCCGTCTCCGATCCGGGCTCGACATTTGTAAAGCGGACGGCGACGTCATACTTCCCGAGGTCGTAATCGCCGAGTGATTCGCGGTCCATGTGGACGATGAACTGCTCGCCCGCCGCGGAGACGGGCTCGCCGCTCGCGCTCTGGAGCATGCCGGAGGAGTCGATGGCGACGTGGCCCCACGGGTCGCGGAGCAGGTCGAAGAGTTCCCGCGGCGTAGCGGGGATGGTGCGGCTGACCTCGATGCGTTCGCTCATGGCTCCGTTGTACGCGCCCGTGTGGAGGGAGCGCTCAGGGGGCGAGCGGCGTGGTGACCTTCGAGTTGTGGAACACGAGCGCGTCCGCGGCGGACGGGCGCGAGTAGGCGTAGTCGACGGCGAGCAGCGCGATCACGTGATCGCCGGCGTCGACCTCCTGGTGGATGCGCGTGCGGAAGGACGCCGAGGCGCCGTTGAGGAAGACCGCGTCGGCCTCGTCCCCGGTCCACGCGATCTCCGAGAACCGCTCGGCGGACGGGCCGCTGAGCCGGCCGATGTGCGCGGCGTGGTCGGACGTGAGCACCGAGATCCCGAGCGCGTCCGCGTCGCGGAGGAGCGGCCAGGTCGACGAGCTCTTCTGCAGGCTAACCGAGACGATCGGCGGCTCGAGGCTCACGCCGACGAAGGTGCCGACCACCATGCCCACGGGCGCGCCGTCGACGATCGCCGCGATGGCGGCGATGGGCGTGGGCACGCCTGCGAGGATCGTGCGCAGCTCCCTGCCGCTCACCTGCGGGGCGAGCGAGGCGCGGAGCTCCTTCGGGCTGATGGTCGATGCGGTCATGGGATCTCCTCGGGTGGGGATTTCGTCGGTGCTTTCGGTGGTGTGGTCGGTGGTGTGCGCGGGGCGCGGTCGCGGGCGCGGCGTGCTCAGAACTGCGTGCCGAGCTCGGGCGGGTTCCCGGTGAGGAACGCGCGGCCGAGGGTGCGCAGCTTGTCCCTGCGCTTCTCGTGCAGCGTGTGGGTGCGCAGGTCGCGCCAGCGGCGGTCGAGCTCGGCGTTCGGGGCCACGCCCCGCGTGCCGGTGAGCTCGAAGACCCGCGAAGCGATGTCGACCGTGAGCTCCCCGGTGGTCGCCTTCGCCGCGCCCACGGCGAGCGCCGCGCGCCCGCCGGGGTCGGCGCCCTCGGCGAACGCGAGGTCCACGGCGCGCCCGGCCGAGTCGAGCACGGCCGCGGCGGCGAACGCCCGCGCCGCGAGCTCCCCGGTGAGGTGCTCGGTGAGCTCCCCGCCGATCCCCGCCGAGCGCGCGATGTCGAGCGCCTCGTCGAGCGCGGCCTCCGCGAGGCCCACGTCGATCGCCGCGTGGAGGAGCTGGGCGAACGCGCCGTACGCCGGCAGCGCGCCGAACTCGAAGGGGTGGACGTCGCCGCCGGCGACCCGGACGCCGTCGAGCCGGACCCTGCCCGATCCGGTGAGGCGCTGCCCGAGCGCGTCCCACTCGTCGACGAGGCTCAGCCCCGGGGCGAGCGCGTCGACGAACGCGACCACGTCGGGGACCGCGGAATCGCTGGCCCCGTGGTGGAACGCGCTCACCGCGAAGAAGTCGGCGTAGGGCGAGCCTGTGCAGAAGTGCTTCTCCCCGTCGAGGCGCGCGGCATTGCCGCCCTTCTCCGGGATGACGGCGACGTGCGGCCCCCGCTCCGCCTGCGCATTCGACAGCAGTGCCCCGCCGAGGATGCGCTCGGCCCACACGGTCTCCCGTGCGGAGCGGCGGGAGTCGGAGGCGGCCGCAGTCGACGCGGCACCCTCCGGCTTCTCCTCGAACAGCCACCGCGCGAACACGAAGTGCGGCTGGAGGATCTGGGCTAGCGAACCGTTCCCGTACGCGAGGACGCGGAGGAGCTCGGCGCGCCGCGACGGCGCGATGTCCCCGCCGTCCTCGGCCGCGGGGCCGCCGAGCCGCGCGGGCACGGCGGCGGCGAGGATCCCGGACTCCTTGATCGCCGCGACCTCAGCGAATAGCTCGCGGTCGCCGGCTTCGCGCTCGGCGGCCACGGCGCGCGCACGCTCGCCGATCTCCGCCGCCGCGGCCAGGAGCTCGCCGTACGGCCCCGGCTGCGCCTCGGCGGCGGCCGGGGGCGCCGCCGCAACCCTGGGGCGGTCGAGGGACGGGGCGCTCATCGGGCCCCCGCGAGCACCGGGTCGGCGCCGGGGGACGGGGCACGTCCCGTGTCATTCCGGATGATCTCCCGACCGAAGCGCTGGACCTCCTCGTCGAAGTGGAGGAAGCCGGTGAGGATGAGGTCGACGCCGACCTTGCGGTACGCCTCGATGCGCTCGGAGATCTGCTCGCGCGTGCCGATGAGCTTGGTCTTGAAGCCGTCGTTGTACTGCACGAGGTCTTCGAACGAGGAGTCCGCCCACATTCCCTTGCCGTCGCCGGTGGAGGCGCCGGCCTCCTTGACGGACTGGCGGAAGGCGTTGACCGCCTCGGCATTTGCGCCCTCGACGATCTCGCGGAGCCGCTCCTTCGCCTCCTTCTCGGTGTCCTCGAGGATGACGAAACCGTTGAGCCCGATCTTGACCTCGCGGCCTGCGGCATCGGCGTGCTCGCGGACCTCGCGGATCTGCTCGGCGATTAGCTCGGGGGCGGCGCCGTTGGTGAAGTACCAGTCGGAGTAGAGCCCGCCGTTGCGGCGCGCGGCCGTCGACGTACCGCCCTGGAACAGCTCGGGCACGATCTTCGGGCGCGGGCTCGCCGTATATCCGCGGATGCGGTAGTGGTCGCCGGCGAACTCGACGTTCTCCTCGGTGAGGATCTTGCGCACGACCTGCAGGAACTCGGCACTACGTTCGTAGCGATCCTGATGCGCGAGCCACGACTCGCCGAGCGCGATGTACTCGTCGCGCAGCCAGCCGGACACCACGTTGAGCGCGAAGCGCCCGCCGTAGAGCTCGCTGGCCGTGGCCGCGAGGTTCGCGAGCACGCCCGGCTGCCAGAAGCCGGGGTGCACCGCGGCGATAACCTTGAGCCGCTCCGTCGCCGCGAGCAGGGCAAGGGAGAACGAGACTGATTCGTGCTGGCTGTCCGCGCCGTAAGAGCCGAGGTATCGCACCTGCGAGAGTGCGTAGTCAAAGCCCGCCTCCTCGGCGTGCTTGGCGAGGCGGACGTTGTAGTCGATTCCCCAGTCGGTGCGCTGCTCTACATTTGAAGTAACCAGTCCTCCCGACACGTTGGGGACCCAATACGCGTACTGGAGGGTCGAGGCGATTTCCCTGGTGGACATTGTGTGCTTCCTCTACTTATGTTTTGTCCGTGACGCCGGGGGCCGGGCTCGGTGTGGTGGATCAGGAGGCGCTGGCGGCGGGAAGCGCGGCCTCCGCAGTGGTAAACGGCACGTGGGCGGGCTTCACCGGAGTCGTCGGGGCGGGGCGGTTCTTGACCCCGTAGCCGAGGCGCTGGAGCGCAGGGACGACGCCCTCGCCCACGTGGAATGCTTCTTCGAGGTGCGGGTAGCCGGAGAGGATAAAGTGCCCGAGGCCCGCGTCGAAGTACTCGCCGATCCGCTCGGCGACCTGCTCGTACGAGCCGACCAGGGCCGTTCCGGCTCCGCCGCGGACGAGGCCGATGCCGGACCACAGATTCGGGGCGATCTCCAGGTCGCGCGCGTCGGTGCCCCGGTGGAAGGCCCCGCCCTGTCCGTGGAGCGCCGTCATACGGCGTTGGCCCTCCGACTGCGAGCGGGCGAGCCCGCCCTGGATCTGCGCGACGACCTCCGGGTCGAGTCCGTCGATGAGACGCTGCGCCTCGGCCCATGCCTCGTCCTCGGTCTCGCGGGCGATGATATGGAGGCGGATGCCGTAATCGAGCTCGCGGCCGTGGGCGGCCGCTGCCGTGCGGGCGCGCTCGATCTTCTGCTGCACGTCGGCGGGGCGCTCGCCCCACGTGAGGTAGACGCCGGCGTGCTTCGCCGCGACCTCGATGCCGGCCGGCGAGGAGCCGCCGAAGAAGATCTCGGGGGCGTTTGCCGGGCGGCGCGAGAGCACCGCGTTCTCGACGTCGATGTGCTTGCCGTGCAGGGTGATCGGCTCGGCTCTCGTGAGCAGGTGCTCGATCACCTCGAGCGCCTCGTCGCCCATGGCGTACCGCTCCTCCTTGGTCCTGTGATCGCCGAAGGAGCGCTGCTCGTGGTCCTCGCCGCCGATGACGACGTTGAGCTTGAGCCTGCCATTGGAGAGCTTCTGGAACGTGGCCGCCTGCTGGGCGATGACGGTGGGGCTTACCAGCGACGGGCGCGCGGCGACGAGGAAGCCGAGGCGCTTGGTCGCGCCGATGAGTGCCGCGGTGGCGATCCACGCGTCCTCGCACCAGAGCCCCGTGGGGACGAGTACGGACTCGAAGCCATTGGACTCCGCGGCGAGGGCGAGCTGCGTGAGGTAGCCGAGGTCGGCCTCGCGCTCGCCGTAGTGCCCCGTGGTTCCATGTCCCCCCGCCATGATCGCGCGGGAATCCCCGTAGGTGGGCAGGAACCAGTGGAGGGTGATGTTGGAATTCGTCATGGCGGCGAGTAGACCAGTCGGTCTTTGTCGCCCTCCACGTTTTGGTTCGTCGTGAATCGATGGGACGGGGGCGGACCTGCGCCGGCTATACGCTCGAGGCGTCAGGTGTGCCTGCGTCTTTTCCGGGTGGGCCGGCGCAGGGGATTCGTGCGTCGGATTTCGTGGGTCGGATTTCGTGGGTGTGAATTCCCGTAGCCTGGCGGCAGAGCGGCCTGGGCCGGCCGCGAACGCCAGGACGATTCGGAGCGAGAATGTCTACCACCATCGTCACCACGTCGAGGTCGCCGCACGGAAACACCCGGTCGATCGCCGAGGCGATCGGTGCCGAGCTCGGCGCCGAGATCCACGAGCCCGGCACCTCGGCCGCGGTCTCGCTGGCCGCGTCGGACCTAGTCGGCTTCGGTTCCGGGATCTACTGGATGGGCTTCCGCGGTCTCCTCCGCGAGTTCGTCGATGCGCTCCCCGAGGTCGACGACAAGGACGCCTTCCTGTTCGCCACGAGCGGCTTCCCGGAGCCTCCACTCGTGCGCTACATGGACCGGATGGTCTCGCGGATCGAGGCCAAGGGTTTCCGTGTGGTCGGGGCGTTCCATTGCCGCGGCATCGACACGATGGGGCCATTCGGCCTGATCGGCGGGGTCAATACGGGCCAACCCGACACTGCCGATCTCGAGAGCGCCCGCGAGTTCGCGCGGCAGCTCGCTGCCTCGCGCGGGTAGCGCTCCTCGATTCGCAGATCTAGTCCGAACCCCGTGTAGGCGCTTTGTGAAGCCCCGGGACTTTTCCGCTCCTGGCTTCTAGTCTCCCCAGCCATGGGAACCTTGATCGCGTCCGCACCCGCGGCGCTCTACCGGGATCGCCGCCGCTGAGCGGCGCCTGGGGCTTTCCTAGCCCCGCACGATCTTCGTAGACCGCGCCGCATCCCGAGTTGCCTCAGCGCCTCGGGCGGTTCGTCGGATACGACCGGCCCACGAGCCGTTCCCATCCCCTGGCCCTCGTCCCGAGGCGCTCCATGCTCGATCCACGGAGTGCCCTCTTGTCTCGTGCCCGAAATTCCCGCAATCGAACCGGAAACCCTCGGTCGAACCATCAGCCGGCGCGTCGCTCGACCTACGGCGGACGCCACGAACTCGGACAGAACTACCTTGTTCATAGACCCACGATCGACAAGTTCGTCGATCTCGTGGCGCGCACCGAGGGCGCGATCCTCGAAATAGGTGCCGGAGCCGGAGCGCTCACCTCTCCTCTCGCAGCGCTCGATCGCCCGTTGACGGCGGTCGAGCTGGATGAGCATAGAGTCCGCGAACTCCGGCGTACTTTGCCGGGTGTCGACGTCGTCCATGGAGACCTGCTCACGGTCCCGTTACGGGCAGATGCAGTGGTGGGCAGCGTGCCGTTCCACATCACGACCCCCGTGTTGCGTGGACTCCTTCGTTCCGGCGAATGGAACGAGGCCGTCCTGCTCACCCAATGGGAGGTCGCGCGCAAGCGCTCAGGTGTCGGTCGATCGACGATGATGACGGCACAGTCCGCGCCGTGGTTCACATTCCGGCTCGAGGGGCGCGTCCCAGCCTGGGCCTTCGACCCGATGCCGTCCGTCGATGGCGGACTGCTCGTGTTGTGTCTCGGCGCGATAAACCGCTCATCCACCTACGGGACCGGCCGCACTACCAAAGCTTCGTCCAGCGCATATTCACCGGAAGGGGGAACTCTCTCTCCCGCGGATCGTTGCCGGGGCGTCCGGTCTTCGCGAACGCGAAGGTCGCGCCGCGCTAGACCGTGCGGGGGTCGGACCCCGCCGTTTCCCGCGCGATCTCCGCCCCGCGCATTGGGCAGCAATGTGGGGAGCGATCGGGCACGGCAGCTAGTCCGCAAAGGCGAACCAGCAGATCTCGTCCCGCCGAGCCTGGTCTTCGAGGACGAGGTCCCGGACTTCGGCGGGGAGCAGAGCGCGCTGGGCGTTGCGTTCGGCCAGGCGCGCGCCCGACTCCGAAGGCGCCGCGGCGGCCACCGCCTTGATCGCATACGCCGCCGCGCCGAGATCGTGTTCCGCGACGTGGCCGACGCACGCCGCCTGCCCCGCCGCGTAGGCGGCGAAGCGTGGCGCTCCGGTGAGCGGGCGGGCGGCGCCCATGGCGTGGCCGCCGGCGGCCCGGGCGTCCATCATCCGCATCCCGTCCTCTGCCCAGGCTCGCGCCGCGGATATCGCATCGCGCGGCCTGCGGTCTTCGGGGCAGGCCTCCTCGAATAGCGGTACGACGCGCTCGGCGCAGTCGGCAGCCCACAGAGCGAGGAGTCGGTGGTGATCCGGCGAGAGCGATCCGCCGCGGGCGACCGTGATCATCCGCGGATCGCGGACCTTCGGGAGGATCATGGCCGCGAGCCTAGAGGCGCCGGCGGGCGAGGGGCGAGTTTGTACGAGGTTGCGTACGTTTGCACGACCTCCTAACGCCGTTCAAACGTGCTCAAGCTCGTGCAAACTGCGCCCGGGGCGGCCTACGCGAGCCCGGCCTCCCCGAAGAGCGTGCCGACTGCGAAGGTCACCGCCAGGGCGAGCGCCCCGCCCACCGCCATGCGCAGCGCGCCGCGGACCTGACTCGCCCCGCCGAGACGCGCGGCCACGGCCCCGGTCGCCGCGAGCGCGAGGACGGTGACCACGAACGTCACGGGGATCCGCACGCCCGGCGGCGGGACGATGATCGCGAAGATCGGCAGGAGCGCGCCGACGAAGAAGGACAGGAACGACGCGGCGGCGGCCTGCCACGGGCTCACGATGTCGTCGGTATCGATGCCGAGCTCGGCATCGAGGTGCGCGCCGAGCGCATCGGAGTCGGAGAGCTCGAGCGCGACTTGGCGGGCCGTATCCGGGGAGAGACCCCGTTGCTCGTACAGGGAGGCGAGCTCCGCGAGCTCGCCCTCGGGGTCCTCCTCGAGCTCCGACCGCTCCTTGGCGATGAGCGAATTCTCGGAGTCCCGCTGGCTGCTCACGGAGACGTATTCGCCGAGGGCCATCGAGACCGCACCGCCCACGAGGGCCGCGGCGCCCGCCGTCAGGATGGGGCCGATCTGAGAGCTGGCGCCGGCGACTCCCACGACGACCGCGGCGACGGAGACGATGCCGTCGTTGGCGCCGAGCACACCGGCACGGAGCCCGTTGAGGCGCTGGGCGAACCCGTCGTCGGAGTGGGGCTCGGGGCGTGAGGGGTGCTGCGCGGTACCGGAGCTCATGGGCCCGATTATCGCGCGCCGATGTGCGGATGTGAAGTCGCGAAGGTCGTGGCCGCTCAGGCGATCGCGTAGACGAGGAGCGACAGCCCGGCGGCGAGCACGACGATGCGCGCCGTGTGCATCCGATTCCCCGCGGGTGAGCTACTCGATCTCCGCGTATGGGCAGACGCGCGCCCCGATCGTGTGGGCGCTGTGCGAGTGGGGGCGGCACCTGGAACGAAGTGCCGGTGATGCCGGGGAGCCCGCTTACGATGTGCTGTGAGCGTCGTTCGCCCTCGCCGGTTGGCGGGCGCTGACGGCGCAGTTCCCGAATTCTCGACCCAGAAGGGCAGTCGTGCTTCCAATCTCCTGTGTGCTCCCGGTCTATATAGGTGTAGAGACCGACGAGTTCACCCGCGCTTTTCGGAGTATCGCCCACCAGACCGCGCCGCCGGACGAGGTCGTGGTCGTCTGCGACGGCCCGGTGCGAAGCGGGATCGATGAGTTTCTCTCCGGGCGTGAAGGGCCTCGACTCACCGTGGTTCGGCTCGAGGAGAATCGCGGGGCGTCCTATGCCATTCGCGCGGGTATCGATGCTGCCCGGAATCGCTGGATCGCGCGGCACGATGCCGACGACATCATGATGCCCGACCGGCTGGAGAAGCAGTGGCCGGTCGTCGAATCCGGCGAGTACGCCGCAGTCGGCGGAGCGATCTGCGAGTTCGTCGATACCCCGGGAAACATCGTGCGAGTGCGGCGCCTTCCCGCGGAGCCGGAACAGATCGAGAAGTATGTGACGATCAACAGCCCGCTCAACAACCCCACGGTGATTATCGATTCCGATGCTGCTCGAGCGGTGGGCGGGATCCGGGACATCTTGTTCATGGAGGACTATGACCTCTGGGCCCGGCTCATCGCTGCAGGTTACCGGCTGCGGAGTATCGACGAGGTGCTCACCCTCCAGCACGCGCCCGAGTCGATGTTCGATCGCCGCACCGATCCGCGTCTCGCCTCTGCGGAGAAGGTGATGCAGAAGAACCTCGTCGAACTGGGGCTGGTGAGTCGGCCGCGCGCCGTGGCTAACTACGCTGCCCGTCAGCTCTTCCGCAAGCTCCCGCGTCCGCTGCTCAAGGCCGTGTACGCCAAGCTCTTCGACAACCCGGGAGCGCTCGACGAGCCGATCTCCGAGGTTCGCCGGTGGCTCGAAACCGGCTGGCCGGGGTTCTCTCCGGAGCCTGCGGACTCGCTGCGGGGATAAGGGGGCCAGGGCCTAGGGGCTAAGGCCACGAGCGTGTGGGGCCTAGGGCTTTGCGGACCGCCGGGGGGAGGGGCGGCCTTCGCCGTCATAGACGTAAAACGCCCCGCCGCTCCGGTCTGTCGACCGAACGGCGGGGCGTCCCAACAGGAAACAGGCCCTACCTGCTTGGTTCGAGCTCCGCGTTGAGCTCCTCCGCCAGCTCTTCGGCCTCTTCCTTCGAGGAGGCCGAGGGGTTCGAGCCCCAAAGCGGCCGGCCGTTGCTCTCCGGCACGAAATGGATGGAGATGAGCCCGATGACGCCCGCGGCCATGAGGTACACGGCCGGCCACATGAGGTACCCGGTCGCGTTGATGAGCGACGCCTGCACGAACGACGTGGTCCCGCCGAACAGCGAGATCGAGACGTTGAACGCGATGGCGAGCGCGCCGGCCCGGACGGCGGTGGGGAACAGCGACGGCAGGGTGGAAGGCATAGTCGCCGAGAACGTGATGAGGCTCAGCCCCATGATGAGGAGCCCGATGAGCACGACCCCGTCGCTGTCGCCGCGGATGAGCAGGAGCGAGGGGAACGACAGCACGATGAGCGATGTGCTTCCGAGCCGGACGATGGCCTTGCGGCCGAACCGGTCCGAGAGCTGGCCGATGATGGGGATGAGCGCGAGGCACACCGCCATGACGATGATCTGAAGGACCTGCGAGGTGGTCTCGGTGACTCCGCCACTGCCCTGGAGATCCTCGACGGTGCTGAAGTACTGCGGCATGTACGAGGTGAGCATGTAGTTCGTGACGTTCCACGCGAGCACGAGGCCACAGCAGACGAGGAGATTCGGCCAGAGCTTGAAGATCGCCTTGAACTCGCCGCCGCCCTTCTTCTCCTTCGCGGCCTTCTGCTCGGACTCCTCCGCGAGCCGCTCCATCTCCTGGTACGCGGGAGTGTCCGCGAGCTTGGTGCGCAGGTAGACGCCGACGAGGCCGAGGGGAAGGGCGACGAAGAAAGGGATGCGCCAGCCCCAGGAATCGAGGAAGGTGTCCGAGGAGGAGACCTGGATGATCGTCGCGAAGGACGCGCCGAGCACGTAGCCGGTAAACGTACCGACCTCGAGGAGGCTGCCGAGGAAGCCGCGCCGCTTGTCGGGGGCGTACTCGGCGATGAAGGTCATCGCGTTGCTGTACTCGCCGCCTGTGGAGAAGCCCTGTAGAAGACGGCAGGCGAGGAGGAGGAATGGTGCGGCGATGCCGACCGTGGCGTACGTGGGCAGGATGCCGATGAGGAAGGTGCCCGCCGCCATCATGATCATGGTGAGCGCGAGGACCTTGTTGCGGCCGATCTTGTCTGCGAGCGGACCGAAGACGATGCCGCCGAGCGGGCGCACGAGGAAGGCCACGGCGAAGAGGCCGGCGACGATGATCGTCTTGACTCCGGAGGCCATGTCGTCGGGGAGGAACACGCCCTCGATAACGACCGCCAGGTAGCCGTAGACACCGAAGTCATACCACTCGGTGACGTTGCCGATGGCTGCGGCGCCGATCGCTCGTTTGACCACGTCGGGCTTGGTGACGGTGATCTC
>NZ_DAINST010000039.1:0-7802 GCF_036741115.1 Dietzia sp. | reverse complement strand
CAGGGCGCCAGCGGCGGCGCACGTTATCCGGACCGAACACATTTCCTCCCGTGGCGCCGAAACGCGGGGAAGGGGACCCGAAGGGCCCTGGGAACTCCCCACCACCGACGCCGGTGAATTATGCGCGTGGCTGCTGCTACTTTGTCCTGCCACACACGGCGACTTCATGCATTCGCGAAACTTGAGTCTGCGGCTGAATTCTTTGCCGTAGAACCGCAAAGTCACCCGTTTGAGAATAGTGCGATCCGGTGTCGTGACAAGTTCCGGCTACGGCTGTTGGCCGTTTTCGGCCCGCTTAGTGTGGTCGTTTGTGCAGGTCAATGGGAATGACGGCGATTGTACTCAGCAATACGAGAACAGGGCTGCCGGAGGGCTGTTTCTTCGCATTGTGGCCGCTGATCGGGTGATAGTGGCACTCTGTGCCCGCCCGAGGCGCCGTCAAATGTGGCTGATTTCTGTGAGAATTCGATTATTTTTAGTGAGTGGGAATTTGATTATTTCCGCATGAAATAGCGGGGAATGGGTGGATCGGTGGCGTTCCTACGCGGGTCGCAGGTGGTGTTGACGGCGACTTTGCGAAAGCCGTGTGAGAGCCGTCCCCCTTGGGGGGCTTCTTTCTTGCCCAGCAAGGGCGAGGAGATTGGTTGCTCTCCGTCCGCGATCTCGATATTGCGGCGCTAGTCGAATTTGCCGGGAGCGGACAGGGTGAGCGGCACCTCTCGCTCGATGGCGCCCGGCGGACGTTTTGTAAGGCGGAAACCCCGCAGCTGAGCCGTTGGATGGATGGCTCAACTGCGGGGTCCGATGTTGGTAGTGCTGAATCCTATCGACAGGGTCCTAGCTTCCTGCCGTGAGCGGGGCGAGGCTTCCGAACAGTGAGCTATCGGACGAGATGCCGGATAGGCTGCCGAGGTCCAGCGAGCCAGAGGTCGGCGTCTTCGGATCCGTCGGCGACTCAGGGTCTTTGATGACCACCCCGTTCGGCTTCACCGAGATGGTGGTGGCCTCGTCGGTGTCCGAAGCCGTGACCACCTCTTCGCCGATGGTCGCACCGGAATACTGGGCGGTCATATCGAACGAGCCCTCTTTCTCGAAGCGGTATTTGAAGGTGGCGGTCGCCTTCTTCGTGACCGGGTCGATGGTGACAGGCGCAGATGCTATGGCTTCCCCGTCGCGGTAGAACCACACCGAGCCCAGATCCTCGACGTCACCCGACGTGAGGTCCGAGCCATCCTCCCTCGTCACGGTGGCGGTAAAGAGGACCTCGTCGCCGACCGTAGACATAGCCGACAGGTCGAGTACTGTCTGCGAACCCACGTTGGGGAGATCCTCGACTATGAGATCTGTGGGCTCAGACGTCACAGGGAGATACCTCCCGTCGTCCGTGTCGCGGCCCGCGAACACTGCGACGATCGACTTTCGACCAGGCGCGGTGAACACGTGCTCGGCCAGGATTGCGGTCCCATCGTCGTCGGTAGTGGCCGTGCCGATATCGCGGCCGTTGGCTCGGAAGGTGACGCTTGAGCCCGTGGGGATGGGCGCACCGTTAGCGGAGAGTGTGGCCGAGACGGTGGCGGCGTGCCCGACGAGGACGGTAGCGGGAGAGACGTGGACCTCCGCCGAAGTGGTGAACTCGGCATTGAAGACGACCTCTTGAGGCTCGGTTTCAGCGGAAGCCTCGTAAATGTTGTCGTCGGTCTCGAAGCCGAGGAAGCGGGCGACGTAGGTGTGCTTCGCGCCCTCGGACTGCGGTACTGCGAAACTATCGGTGTAGCTTGCGGTGACTCCGGTTACTGGAGCCTCCGCGATCTTCTCTCCATCGCGGAGGAACTCCACCTTTGCACCCAGCGGAAGGTCGAGCCCGTCGCTGGGGTCGAGCGTCGCCGTGAGTGTGACCGATCCATTCCCCTGGGAGACGGCGCCCTTGTTCGCTGTGAGGGTGGTCTCCGTGGTGACAACGGCCTTTGGGGCGGGATCGACCGTAGCGGTGGTCTGCGAGTCCGCCGAACTCTCGAACTTGTTGGGCACTCCGAGGTACTTGGCGGTGACCTCGTGAGCTTCCGGGTTCCGGTCGTCCAGAGGCGGGAACGTGTGCGTCGTCTCCGCGGAGCCATTGACCACTGGCGCTCGGCCGATCGAGACCCCGTCGACGAAGAACTCGACCTCGCCCTCGTTGATGGGCGCCGGCGAGCTCGCGTTGGACGTGACAGAGGCAGCGAGCCTGGTATCGACGGTTCCGGTCTCGATATGGAGATCAGTGGTGGTGAGTGCCGCGGTAGTGGAGCCGATGACCCGCGTCGAAGTGAGCTTACCTGTCGATGCGGGCGAGGTGCACCAGTAGTCGTCGTTATTGAAGTTGTCCGCTCCGAAGAGGCCGTCGCGCTTGTCGAGGCCGAAGCTCAGTACGCTGTTGATTCCGGAAATCTCGGCCGAGGACCCTGCGCCGCGGAGTCCCACGTCGATCGACTTCCCGGCGGTGGCCGGCGCGACGAGGTCGATCTTTACCGTCGGGAAGCGGAAAGAGCCGCGCTGTACCGAGTAGATTCCGTTCTTCGGATCGTTGGTGTTCTGCTTCCCGCCGTTATTGACGGTGCTCTGTCCCCAGATCCGAGCGAAGCCGCCGGAAGCGCTGGGGTTACCGTCGGCGCCGACCCGTTCGACCTTGAGGCTCCCATTCTTTTGAGAGATACCCGACTGGCCACCGGCACTGCTCACTCCCGTGACGGCAACGCCAGGGGGCAGAGCAATGTCGTACTTCGCGTTGCCCATCTCTTCGCCGGTGGTCTTCCAAGTGCCGGGTTGCACGTACACGGAGAACGCTTGTCCGGGCGAGACCTCTCGCGGGTAGGTGACGTTCGTCTGCGAGGAGTTGACGATTGCGTGGGCCGGGGCCCCATTATTCGTCGTTCTGCCACCAAGAGTTTCGTATTCTGTGCCGGCGCACGTGTAGTCGAACGACTTGTTTTCGGTGAAGGGCGCGCTGTTGACCGCGCCCGCAGTGGGAGCGAGCACCGAGATCGATGCGAGAGCCAAACCGGCCGCTGCCGCGGTGCTGAGGATCCTTGGCATAGGTCTAGTTCCTTGTCTGGGAAAGTGAGCCGGTGAGGCTGCCGAGGCTGGAGAAATTGCCGTCGCCGAAGAGTCCGGCGAGGTCGAGCGAACCGATGGAGCCGGTCGAGGGATCGACGTCTACGTCGTCGCCCGGATCCGCTCCGATCACCGTGATGGTGATCGATTCGGAGATGGTTTCCGTCGTGCTGGTTCCATGGAACGTGAACTCGAGGACCTTCGACGGAGGCGTCGCTCCGGTAAAGGTGAAGTTTGCTTGTGCTAGTCCCCGGACGACCTGAATGCGCAGCTCGTCGCCGTCGGCTGTGGTTACGGGACGCCCGTTGTTCTTCACGGTGAGGTAGCCCTCCGCGGAAGTTGAATCCGGGGCGTCCTGTGGGTGCACCGCTATTTGGATCGGCGTCGGAGCGCCCGGATGTACGGGCGCAACAGGGCCGGTCACGGTCATCTCGAGTGCTCTGGTTCCTCCGCCATCGCCGCCAACACGCACGGTGTGGATGGAAGTGTGCGGTTGGAACTTGCGCGCATCGGTGGGGGTGAACTGCACGGTCACCTGCCGGCCTGTCTCGGCCGCGGCCGGGAAGGTAAGGGACACGTGGCCCTCGCCGTCGGTGATAGGCACGTCCATGGCGACGACGTGCCCGTCGATGCTCACTGCTGCCGTGCCCGAAGCGCCTGCCGGTTCGACCGCGATCGCGAACTCGTTTGTCTCTCCGGGCTCCACGAATTCGGGGCCGGAGAGCTTGGAACTCGTTGCGACCGTGTCGAGAACACTGAGGGTGCCGGAGTCAGTGGCCTCGGTCTGCTCGGTTCCGGAGGGGATGTAGGTGGCCGTCACCTCGACATCGCCCTCATGGCCGAACGTGAACTGGGTTTCTGCGCGCCCGTCGACGACCTCGGCGGTCTGCTCTTGGTCGCCGGCGACGAATCGCACAGTTCCTTGGGGCGCTGCTGTTCCTTCTGCCGGAGATACGACGGCGGAAACGGTCGCCGGTTCGGCGACGTACGCAGGCTGGTCCAGGCCCTCGAGCGCGAGGGAGGTCCCGGCGTTCCTGGTGATAGTGAGAGTCGCCGAGGTCTGCGCGCTCCCGTATGCGGAGGTTGCGGATGGCTCGTAGGTGGCGGTCACCGTTCCCTCTCCGGGCTCGGTGAACGTGAGACTCGACGCGGCATGGCCATCGCGCACCTCGACGGTACGAGACTGACCACCGCCGGTGAAGGTGACGGTCCCGCGTGCGTCTGACGGCACGGTCGCGCTGACCGGGACTCGGGTATTGCTCGAAGCGGTGGAAGGAATGTCGATAGTGAGCGGTGTCTCGAGCGCCGCCACGGTGATATCGAGCTGGGCCTCGGAAGTCGAATGGCGCGGGTCGGTTGGCGTGAACTGTGCCCGGACCGGCTCGCTCGGCTGGGAGTTGAAGATCAAGGTCGTCTTCGCCTGGCCGGTTTCCGTGTCCACCGGGACGGTCGTCCTCTGATTACCGCTTACGAATGTGACGGACCCCGGTACATTCGGCGAGACGGTCGCTACGAATTCGGCCGGGGTGCGAAGGTAAATGGCGTCCGGGCCGTCGAGGCGGGTCGTGGTATCGATGCCGACGATGTCCGTCCGCTTCATCGACGCCGCCTGCGGAGAAATCGGGGCTGTGGCGGAAGCTCGCGGTGAGCAATACGTGGGAGCGAAGATGGTGCCGACAATCGGAGCGCTCGCTGATGCCGTGAGAGTGAGAAAGCTCGCCGGGTTGGTGCCGTAACTCGCAGCGGCGCCTTCCGTACGCACTCCGATGTCCGCGTGTCCCGCCCGTTCAGCCTCGAAAGTGAGGGTGACGGTCGGGAACTCGAGGTCGACCGACTTCTTGTTCGCGAGGTCCATGCCGAGGCCGGCATGGGAGCTCGTCGACGCGTTTCCGCCGTTGCCGATCGTGTTGTATCCCTTGTCGGTCAGGCGGAGGACGTTGCCGTTCGGATTGGCATTGCCGTTCTCGTCAACGGTGATGATCTGAGCCTGCGAGACATTGAGGTTGCCGCCAGAGAGCTTCGAGGAGACGAGCTTGGCTCCCGACGGGCGCTGGAGATCCAGCTTGAGCCTAGAGGCCCGCTGCAAGGACGCGATGCTAGGCAGCGAATCCAGCGACACCGAAATCGGGTCGATCTGGAACGTGACGTCATATCGATCGCCGACGGTTACCTGGTCGGGTGCGGTCACGTGAACGGACACATTCTTGTCGGGAGTGACATCCATCGGTCCGCCCTGTCCGAGGACGCTCGGGGCGTTGATGCGACACGTAGTGGCGAACGACGAGGTTGAAGTGGTGTTTTCCTGCCCCGCGGCAGAAGGTGGAATGGCGGCAGCGGCGATGACCAGCCCCAGGGCCGAGAACACCGCGATGGGTCGACGCATAAATGACTCCTGAAGTCTGAATTGATGCATGGAGCGAAAGCGAAGGGCAGACGACGGAGCAATAACCTCGATAAACGTCCCCCAAGTGGTGACACTATTCCACTTCGGATCATTGGTATGCCGAGAACGCTGTGTCAACTCTCAGTTTGTACACATTTGGGGGCGTTGTCGGTCCGGTTGGTGAACGGAACACGAGCAGGAATCCTCGCGAGTGTGCCCAGCGGTTGAGGGAGAGTCGGGCGTGCAGTGTCGTGAACGAACCCCAGACCGCACACGAAAAAGCCGGGGCCTGCGATAATGCAGGCCCCGGCTTGTCTGTGGAGCCGATGACGGGAATCGAACCCGCGCTGTCTGCTTGGGAAGCAGAAGTTCTACCATTGAACTACATCGGCGTACCTGCAAAGCATCGCCTGCAGGTGTGGACAGCGTAGCACGAGGTTATTTGCCGCCCGAATTCCGGCCGTCGCCCCGTCCGGGGCGTCCCGGCATCGATCCCGGCCCGTGGATCCCCGGCTTCGGTGGGTTCCTCGGCACGAAACCGAAGGCGATCGCACCGCCGAGCCCAACCACCACGCCGATCACGATGGACCACAGCACGGAAAGCCCTCCGGTGAGCCCGAGAAGGAACACCAGCACCCCGACTCCGAGGCACAGCGTGGATATGGGCGTCCATTTCCAAATGTATTTCGAGGGTTCTTCCGGGCGTGTCATGCCTCCATTGCACCACCTGGACCCGGGCAAACGCCATCGGGGTCGCGCGTTCGCGGGTACTCCGCCGGAGATGGCACAGAGAAAAGTTTCGGCCACCCTCTTGTGTTGCAGGTAAGCCTTACCTAAAGTCGTGTGCGGCGGCTCGTCACGGACCGCGCTCCGTTAGACGCTCGGGGGTCGGGCAGGACCCCCGAGCGTCGCTTTACTTTCAGGGCCGAGAGGCCGACCTTCTAGGTCGCCGAAGCCTCTCCGGCCGCCGGCCCGGGCCGGAGCTCCGGGTCACTCCCTCGACGCGACGATCCCCCAGGAGGATTCCATGGACATCCAGTTCGCCGAACCGGAAGAGCGACTGGCCACCATGGTTCGAGCGGGAACCGGATCTGTGGAGCTCATGGCGGTCGAAGGCTATCCGCCGGTGGCCGAGTTCCCCCTCATTTTCGCGGCGCTCCACCGCGGCGACTTGGTCATCGGGATCCCGCTGTTCGGCGGCGAGGCGGAGCTCCTCAATGCGGCCGCACGCGTCGAACTACTCGATTGCGTGTACCCCGGCGAACTCGGCTCAACCGGCGCTTCGCTCATCGGCGCGTGCCACTGCGACGGGGGCGCAGGCCGTCTCATTCGCCGGATCGCAGCCGTCGGCGGTGCCCTTCGCCCCCCCAACCTCGCGGAGCAGCGCGCCCTTGCGCTCGAGATCGCCGAAGACCTCGCGCACCCCGAGCTCCTCGCCGTCGGGGCGGAGGTTCGCCTCGCGATCATCGAGCCCGCCTCGGTCGACCTCGTCGAACCCACGGGCTGCCAGGCCGTCGACCCCGCGGACCTTCTGCTCGCGGAGCCCGATCCCTTCTCCGACATCGAGGCGGTGTGGCTCGCCCGCCTCAACGATCCGGCGTCCGGCGTCACACGGAAAATGATCGACAATCTGTGCGTCGACAACCCGCAGGGCATGTGGTCGGGGGAGAGCGTGCCGCCGCGCTCGGCGGCTGTCACTGCGATGGACCGCTTCGGCGTCACGCTCTCGGCCCTCGACCACCTCGGCGTGCGTCGAGAATGGCGGCTCGGCTTCGGCTCGGACTGCGTGACCATCGCCGACCTCGGCCGCGAGATCCGCGAGCTGTGCGGGATGTGCCCGGGCCGCGGCGCACTCCACCCGCGGAATCCCGCGCGGTAACCTGGGCGACGTGCTTCTCTCCGATCGCGATATCCGCGCCGGCCTGGACTCGGGCCGCCTCGGCATCGATCCCCTCGACGAGTCCCTAGTGCAGCCGTCGAGCGTGGACGTGCGCCTCGACCGCTACTTCCGGGTCTTCAATAACTCCCGTTACACGCATATCGATCCGGCGCAGCAGCAGGACGAGCTCACGGTGCTCGCGGAGGTCCCCGAGGGCGAGGCCTTCGTACTGCATCCCGGCGAGTTCGTGCTCGGCGCCACGCTAGAGCAGGTCTCGCTCTCCTCGGACATCGCTGGCCGCCTCGAGGGCAAGTCCTCCCTCGGCCGCCTCGGCCTGCTCACGCACTCCACCGCAGGCTTTATCGACCCGGGCTTCTCCGGCCACATCACGCTCGAGCTTTCGAACGTGGCGAACCTGCCGATCACCCTGTGGCCGAACATGAAGATCGGGCA
>NZ_DAINST010000038.1:6646-28526 GCF_036741115.1 Dietzia sp. | reverse complement strand
GGCTGCTGGGGCGTCGTCATCTGGCTCGTCCTTTCGCGGTGAGCATCCCGGTGGAATCGATATCAATACCGTTGCCGGTATCGCTGCCTACATCGAGTCCGCCGGGATGCGCGACTGATGCGTCACGCTACACGGCGGGTCCGGCAGCCCCGAAGACGCGGACGTCCGCCGTCATAGGGGAGGAGCCCCGACGCGCGGGCGCACCCTCCTCTGTGCCGCCCACACCGGCCTAGGCCCGCGCTAGGGAAGCGCGGGGGCATCGCTAATCGAGCGCTACGACAGCGGCCCAGCGGCCTCGATCGGTCCGGGGCCGTACGGCTTGCGCCAGCTCGCGATGCGGTAGTGGGCGCTGTCCTGGGCCTCGACGTTGTTGAGCGCGAAGTAGTCCATGTGCGCGTAGCCCTCGGTGATCTCGAAGACGCCAAAGCCGTGGCGGTCGAGGTCGACGAAGCGCACGTGGTGGTTGACGGAAGGCAAGGCGTCCTGGGCGGCGAGCGACAGCGGATTGCCCTCGGGCATCTTCAGTGATTCGTTGATGTTCGCCGACGTGACCGACGGGACGACGAACTCGGCACCGACGAGCCCGTCCGTCGGGGTGCCCGCGTGCCACGGCAGATCACACGCCCACGAGGTGTGGATGTCGCCGGTGAGGAACACACAGTTCGAGAGCCCGTCGTCGTGGATCGTGTCGAAGAGGCGGCGTCGCTCGGCGGAGTAGCCGTCCCACTGGTCTGCGTTGTATGGGACGCCGTCCTCCGGCAGGCCCATGAGGTCGGTGAGCCCTTTGGTGACCCGCGGATCGAGCGGTGGGAGGAGAACCGGGGTGATCATCACCGAGTTGCCCACGAGGTTCCAGCGAGCAGTCGAGGACTTGAGCCCAGCGGTGAGCCAGTCGAACTGCGCCGCGCCGGTCATCGTGCGGCCCGGATCATCGATGGCCTTGCCCTGGTAGAACTTCGCCTGCTCGTCACGGTAGGAGCGCAAGTCGAGCATGTTGATCTCGGCGAGCGAACCCCAGCCGAGGCGGCGGTACATCTGGCCGCCGTCGCGGAGGTTCTGCGGGCGCACAGGGAGCCACTCGAAGTACGCCTGCGAGCTGTTGCGCTTGCGGTCGGAGTACGAGCCCTCCTCGGGACGGTGGTTCTCGGCGCCGTTCGCCCACGCGTCGTTCGCGACCTCGTGGTCGTCCCACGTGCAGATCCACGGCACGCGCGCGTGCAGCGCCTGGAGGTCGGGATCGGTGCGATATTGGGCGAGGCGCTGGCGGTAGTCGGCGAGAGAGACGATGTCCCACGCGGGCTCGTGCGTGCGCACCGAACCGTCGAGGCCGCCGTACTGGCCGGCGCCGTACTCGTAGATGTAGTCGCCGAGCTCGATGACCGCGTCGAGATCGCCGCGGGCTGCGAGATGGCGGTAGGCGGCAAAGTAGCCGGCCTCCCAGTTCGAACACGACACCACGCCGAAGCGGGCGCGTCCCGTGGCGGCCCCCGCAGCGGGCGCGGTGCGCGTGCGGCCCACCGGCGAGACCTGGCCCGCCGCGCGGAACCGGAAGAAGTACCAGGAGTCGGGCGCGAGGCCGGTCGCGTCGAGGTTTACCGTGTGGTCGCTGTCCGGGCTGGTGACGACGGAGCCCGCGGCCACCACGTCGCCGAAGTTCTCGTCTCGCGCCATCTCCCATTCAACCGGGGTCGGCGCGCCGAGCCCGGATCCCGGGGTGGCGTCGGGGGAGGGGGTCACGCGGGTCCAGATCATCACGCGGTCCGCCAGCGGATCGCCGGAGGCGACGCCGTGGCGGAAGACCCCGGAGCCCGCCCCGGAACCGTCCTCTGCGGCGGCCGCGGGGATCGCGGACGAGCCGAGTGCATAAGCGGTTCCTGTGGCGGCGGCGCCGAGGGCGCCCGCCTTGAGGACGGTCCGGCGGCGCGGGGCGGCGCCGGTGGCGGGGGCACCCTGGGCAGAGGCGCCGAAGTGCGTGTATCGGGGCAGGTCACGGGAGTTCACGGAACATCATTCAACACGTGGCGGAAGAGGAAAGTCCACCTGGATATGGACGTTCGTCCCATATTTCACCTGTATTTCATCTGAGAGGCACCCGTTCGGGGATGACTTGCGGCGTGAGACGGAAAACGTGCGGGTGCCTCGTGGGCGGAGTGCCGCCTAAGATCGGCGTCATGACTTCTTTCGGTGATTTGCTCGGCCCGCAACCCGTCCGCCTTCCGGGAGACCCGGAGGCCGAGGAGGGCATCGCAGGCGGGGAGGACCCGCGCAAGATCGCGGCGGAGAGTCCGACGGCCTCGATCGCATGGGCGGCGCTCGCGGAGGCCGCGCTTGAGGACGGCGACACCATCGCCGCCTACGCGTTCGCACGCACCGGCTACCACCGCGGCCTCGACCAGCTCCGCAAGAACGGGTGGAAGGGCTTCGGCCCGGTGCCCTTCGACCACGAGCCGAATCAGGGCTTCCTCCGCTGCGTCGCGGCGCTCACCCGCGCGGCACAGACCATCGATGAGGTTGACGAATACGAGCGCTGCTTGGAGTTGCTGAATGAGTGCGATCCGCACGCCACCACGGCTCTCGGCCTGGCGTGAGCGAGTAGACCAAGGCGCCTATAGCTTCTACGCGAGGCTCCCGGAGAGTATCCGGGAGCGCGTTCGGCGAGTGGCGTACGCGCTGGTGCCCAGCCTCCAGTGCGGCATCGGCGCGGCCATCGCGTGGTTTATCGCGAAGGACCTGCTCGGCCACGAGCGGCCGTTCTTCGCGCCCATCGCGGCGACCATCGCGCTCGGAGTGGTCATGGGACCGCGACTGCGGCGCGGCTTCGAGCTGATCATCGGCGCAGTGATCGGTATCGGTCTGGGCGATCTCGTGATCTCGGCGATCGGCTCGGGCCCGTGGCAGATTGCCTTCGTGGTGATCGCCGGGCAGCTCATCGCGGTCTTCCTCGACAAGGGGCTCATCTTCTCGGGGCAGGTGGCGACATCGAGCGTGCTCGTCGCCACGCTCCTGCCGCCGGGGAGTTCGCTCGCGTATGAGCGCATGATCGACGCGTTCATCGGCGGTGTAATCGCGCTGATTCTTCTTGCGCTCGTTCCCGTCCACCCGATCAAGCGGGCTCGGCGGGAGGCGGCCTCCCTCCTCGGCGTCTCTTCTTCGGTGCTCCGAGAGGTGGCGGAGGGGCTCGAGAACCACGATGCCGAGCGCATCGGCGATGCCCTCCAGGCCGCTCGCGACACGCAGGCGGCGATCGATTCGCTGACCCAGCAGGTCAAGGGCGGCGCCGAGGTCGTGCGGATCTCGCCGTTCTACCGGCGCCGGAAGGACGAGCTCGCGGAAATCGAGCGGATCCTCTATCCCTTGGACAACGGGGTGCGCAATATCCGAGTGCTCGCGCGACGTGCCGCGACGGCGGTCGAGGACTCCGTCGTGGTACATCCCAAACTAGTCAACCTCATCGACCACCTCGCCGACGGTCTCGAGGAGTTGCTGCGTTTCGTTGCCCGCACGCCGGGAGCCCCGGACCAGGTGACTCTCACGCGCCAGCTCCGCATGGTCGCGGCGGGTCTGCAGCGTGAGCTCGTCTCGGAGGGCGGGATCACCGAGACCGTCGTCCTCGGGCAGATGCGCTCGATCCTCGTGGACATGTTGCAGGTGGCGGGCCTGTCCAAGATCTCGGCGCTGGCCACGCTTCCCCAGACGGTCTCGAAGCCCGCCGTTACTCCTACGCCCCTCGAAGAGTCGAGCGGGGAGAGCTGGAGTTCTGCGAAGGAGGCCTCGGCGGCGGCGCTGCCGTCCAAGGTGGTCGAGGAGTTGCCAGAAGAGTTCCTCGGGGAGAAGTAGGGGGTGCGTGTGAGCGCCATGGAGCTGGCATCCCTGGTGTCCCACTGGACCCGCCCGTTGCCCGCTCGGCGGCCGACGAGAAGTACCCACGAAGTTCCGTATGTACCCACGAACTCCTAACTTCGTGGGTACTCGCACAACTTCGTGCGAACCCCGAAACGCTCGGCCGACGAACCCTTAGCGCCGTTTGAGCCGGACGTACACCTGTTTACGCACGGTGGCGATGGTCTCGCCGTCCTCCGACACTAGGTCGGTCTCGAACCAGCGCAGGACCTTCGAGCCGTCGGCTGCCTGCTCCCGGATCTCCGCGATGTCTTCGGGAGAGACGCGGAATTCCCCTCGCACGGTGCCCGTGCCGGGCTTCTTGAATGCGATCTCGCCCGCCACGTCCCACACGACGTACTCCGAGCCGAGCTGCTGCATGGTGAGGAACATCCAGAACGGATCGGACATGGAGAACAGCGAACCGCCGAACGCAGTGCCCACATAGTTCGTGTTCCACGGGTGCTTCGCGAGGCGAACGCGGGCGTAGGTGTAGTCGCTGGAGATCTCTTCTACGCGCACGCCGGCGGCGAGATAAGGCGGCCACAGGTTCATGCCCACGGCCATCGCCTTGGGGCTGGACATCAGCTTCTTGAAGGTCGAAACCTGCTGGGCCATGACGTTCTCCGATCGACGGCGCCGAGACGGCGAGAGCTACTATGATTTAGAGCATAATTCCGAGGAGGTGCCCGATGGCAAGTCGGGGAGATGGAGATCACGGGCACGGTTCCGCGCCAGAACCTGCGACTGAACCCGCGCCGCATCGCGGAGCTCGCCGGCGCGGCGGGACCCGCGAGAAGATGGTGCGTACGGCCGCGGACCTGCTCTCTACGGGCGGCGTCGCGGGTACGACGGTGGACCGCGTTCTCGCGGTGAGCGGAGCGCCGCGCGGGTCCGTCTATCACCACTTCCCGGACGGCCGCAGCCAACTCCTCGTCGAGGCCGTGGGGTACGCGGGCGCCTACGTCGAGCGCTCCATCCGCGAGGCCCCGCGCGCCTCGGACGCGCTCGACTCGTTCGTCGCCTTCTGGCGCGCCAGGCTCGAGTCCACCGATTTTCGTGCCGGCTGTCCACTCCTCGCGGCGACGATTGACGACGGGCCCGGCGGCCCGGACGCGCGCGAGATGCAGCTCGTCGCCGCCGACTACCTCGGGCGCTGGGAAGTCGCGCTCGCTGGGCGACTCGAGGACGCCGGGCTCGACACGGCGTCGGCGCGAGAGCGCGCCGAGCAGTCGCTCAGCCTGCTAGAGGGCGCGGTGGCGATGTCGCGGGCGCGCCGCGACATCGGACCGCTCGATTCCGCGGCGTCGGCCATCGGCGTGCTCTTCCGCGCGGCCGCGACACGAGACTGACGCGGCCGGGCCTGCCCGGTGCGCCGGCTCCCGCGCCGCGCTCGAGCCTCGTCCGATGGCCGGCCGACTGCGACCACTGGCTCCCGCGACGCCCTACGGCCGCACGAGCAGCATCGGCTCGACGTGCTTGTACATGCTCGCCCGCTTGACCGGCCGCTTGGCGAGCACGCCGTCGCGCTCGATGAGGATCCCCGGCGTGCCGATTTGCACGGCGCGCGCCTCGAACCACTTCCGGCGCCGCAGCAGCCCGTGTTTCTCGGCCGTGGCGACGCGCACGCCCGGCTCGCCGCTCATGGGGACCAGCTCGACGAACAGCGTGGTGCCCGTGAAGACGTGCTGCGAATCCGCGTACACCTGCCCGTCGAGCGCGCCGCGGTCGGCGCCACGCCACACCGCCCGGCCGACGATCGCCTGCCCGGATTCGTCCCTCGCCAGGTTCGCCGGGCGCGCCGACCCCTCAAGCGCCAAGACCGCCGCCTCGTCGCTGTGCGGCAGGCCGTGGACCGCCGTCGCGGGTCCGGCCTCCGGCGTCACGAATGCCACTTCCCGTTCCAGGTTTTCCGTGCGCATCAACCTGGTCATGACGGCGGAAAGCGCCGTATCCGAGCCCACGACTATGACGCGCCCCGGCGAAGAATCGAGCGCCGCGGCGAGCTCCTTGCGCTCGGGTACCGCCGACAGGCGGCTGACAACGAGCCGCCCGTCCTCCGCAGCCGTGGCGAGCGGGGCCGGGAGCGCGGCCGGATCGTTCCCGGTGGAGTCGGAATCCGCACAGTGGAGCAGGAGCATGCGTCCACTATGCCCGGCGATCCGGCGTGCGAGGAACTGCGCGGAAATGCGCTGCACCACAAGCAACCGTGTCGGTTTTGTCGGGCGCGGCCGGTAACCTTGGTTCCCGGTGCGTCGCCCACATGGCACGCACGGACCGTTTTTCGTCTCCCGAGCTGCGCCGCGCCGGCTGTGTGTCGTGGTGTGGTGGGAGGGCGACTGTTTCGAGGTGAGCGAAGTTATGCCGGCGATCGTGTTGATCGGCGCCCAGTGGGGCGATGAAGGCAAGGGTAAGGCCACCGATATTCTCGGCGGCCGCGTGGACTACGTGGTCAAGCCGAACGGCGGCAACAATGCCGGCCACACAGTGGTCGTGAGCGGGGAGAAGTACGAGCTCAAGCTGCTCCCCGCGGGCATTCTCTCGCCCACCGCCACGCCTGTCATCGGCAACGGCGTCGTGGTCAACCTCGAGGCGCTCTTCGCCGAGATCGATGGGCTCGAGGCTCGCGGCGCGGACACCTCGCGCTTGCGCATCTCCGCGAACGCGCACCTCGTCGCGCCGTACCACCAGGCGCTCGACAAGGTCACCGAGCGCTTCCTCGGCAAGCGCGCGATCGGTACCACGGGCCGCGGCATCGGTCCGGCCTACGCAGACAAGGTCTCGCGCGTCGGCGTGCGCGTACAGGACGTGTTCGACGAGTCGATCCTGCGCCAGAAGATCGAGGGCGCGCTCTACCTCAAGAACCAGACTCTCGTGAAGATCTACAACCGCCGCGAGGTCGAGGTCGAGGAGATGGTCGACTACTTCCTCTCCTACGCCGACCGCCTGCGGCCGATGGTCGCGGACACGACACTCATGCTCAACGAGGCGCTCGAGGACGGAAAGTCCGTGCTCATGGAGGGCGGCCAGGCCACGATGCTCGACGTGGACCACGGCACCTACCCCTTCGTCACATCCTCGAACCCCACCGCCGGCGGTGCCTGCGTGGGCTCGGGCATCGGTCCCACACGGATCACGCACTCGCTCGGCATCGTCAAGGCATACACCACGCGCGTCGGCGCCGGGCCGTTCCCCACGGAGCTCTTCGATAAGTGGGGCGAGTACCTGCAGGTCACCGGCGGAGAGGTGGGGGTCAACACAGGGCGTACCCGCCGCTGCGGCTGGTACGACGCCGTGATCGCCAGGTACGCCGCAAGGGTCAACGGTTTCACGGACTACTTCCTCACCAAGCTCGACGTGCTCACGGGGATCGGGGAGATCCCGATTTGCGTGGCGTACGACATCGACGGCGAGCGCTTCGACGAGATGCCCATGTCGCAGTCGCAGTTCCACCACGCCGAGCCGATCTACGAGACCATGCCCGGCTGGGAAGAGGACATCAGCGGGGCGCGTGAATTCTCGGACCTCCCGCCCGCGGCGAGGGACTACGTGCTCCGCCTCGAGGACCTGGCCAAGTGCCACATGTCGTACATCGGGGTGGGCCCGGGCCGCGACCAGAACGTGGTGCGCCGGGACATCCTGGCTTAGGCGGGTGTGCGGGACGGTGTCGGGGGTCAGCGTCGCGGGACGCTGTCCCGAGCTGGGCGGGCCGCTGCCGCGAAGTGGAGTAGGCCGCCAGTGCGAAGTGGGGCGGGCCGTAGGCGCGGCGGCGTGAGCTGCGCGGGGTAACCGCCCCGCGCAGCTCCTCGATGGACTGGGTAGGACTCGCCGCGCGCCTCTGGCGTCTGCGCGGCACAGACCGACCGAGGAGCCCACTCATGCAGACGGAACCGACCACCTCGTCCCTCTCTTCCGATTCCATCGCGTCGCCGCGATCGAACCGCGAGCGGCCGCGCGCCCTCAGCCGGGGAATGCTCGCCGCGCGGATTGGCGCTGCCGGCGCCCTCGCCGCGACGGCGCTGGCCGGCGGCGCGCTCGCCGCCGGACCGAGCTCGGCCCAGACGCTTCCCGACGCGGGCATCATCCAATCGGGCTCGGCGGCGATCGCCGACGGGTTCGGCGATCCCGGTTCACTCTCCCCGCGCTACCTCTTCGGCCCCGGGCCGGGCGAGATCCGGTGCATGGCGATCACCCCCGGGTGCATGGGACTCATCCCGTACCTGATGACCCAGGTCGGCGGCGGCTCCACCGGCTTCGGCATGGGCTAGGTCCGCCAGCCCTTCGGTGATGCACATCACCCCTCCTGCGCGGCTAACGTTTCGGCTCCCACCGCCGATTGATTGGCGTGGGATCCGCGCGGCGGAACCCGTCGCATAATCCCAGCGCCGCGGCGCATTTCACCAGGAGGCCTCGATGCTTTCGTACACCCGTTCCAGCGGCGCCCGCCGTACCTCCCTCGCCGCCGTGCTCGCCGCGGGCGCCATCGGAACTGCCGCGTTCGCAGGCGCCCCCGTCGCGGGTGCGGAGACGGCAGGCTCGGCCCGGGGCATCGACCTCGGCTCGCTGTCCTCCGCGTCGACCGGTGCCACGGACGCCACCGACGACGACACGGACAACTCCGGCTCGGTGAGCCAGGACAGCCTCGAGGACTTCTTCAGCAGCGATATCGTCCAGGCCGGCGGCATGCTCATCGCGGGCCTCGGCGTCGCGGCCGCCCTCGCGATCGGCGCGGGCCTCCGCGGCGGCGCGTTCAACGACGTGCAGCTGCCCTTCCAGCTCCCGTTCTAGTTCGCGCGGTCTAGGTTCGGATCGCGGGGCGAACTGACCCGAGACCGGAAAAAGGCGCGGCACCACCGCAGGTGGTGCCGCGCCTTTCGTGTTCTCTTTACTCGCTACGTCCAGATCCCCGCAGGGTCAACGGTCTCGCGCGGTGGCGCGGCGGGGACCGGCGACGGGGTGCCGGAGAAGCGCGGCGCGGGCACTGGCCCGGCATCGCCGGCGATCTCGGTGTAGATCCCACGGGCGACGTTGTGCTCATTGGCGAGCGCCTCGGTGTACGAGAGCACCGGTGTCGTGCACGCATCGGTGCCGTCGAAGACCTCCGCCCAGTCGTCTCGGGACTTCGTGGCGAAGCGCGAGGCGATGAGCTCCCGGAGCTCGCCCCAGCGGTCGAAGTCGAACTGGCCCGGAGCCTCGGGCCCGTCGATCTCCAGCAGGCGCGCGAACTCGGCATAGAACTGAGGCTCGAGAGCGCCCACCGCCATGTACCCGCCGTCGGCGCACGCGTAGGTGTCGTAGAACGGGTAGCCAGTGTCGAGCATGTTCGTGCCACGCTTATCGCTCCACTGCCCCCGAGCACGCATGGCCCACTGGAACTGACCGAGCACCGCCGCGCCGTCGACCATCGCGACGTCGATCACCTGCCCGGCGCCCGTCACGCTACGGCTGTAGAGCGCGGCGAGGATTCCGGAAATGCAGAACATCGAGCCGCCGCCGAAATCCGCGCCGAGGTTGAGTGGTGGCACCGGTGCCTCTCCGGCCCGCCCAATCGCATTGAGATGCCCGGTGATGGACAGGTAGTTGATGTCGTGACCCGCGCGTTGTGCCCAGGGGCCGTCCTGACCCCAGCCGGTCATGCGCGCGTACACGAGGCGCGGATTCCGTTCCAGGCACACATCGGGCCCGACGCCCATGCGCTCGGTGACACCCGGGCGAAAGCCCTCGATCAGGACGTCGGCGACCGAGACGAGGCGGAGCAGTTCGGCCAGCCCGGCGTCATCCTTGAGGTTGAGCTCGACGATCCTGCGGCCGCGCCGGGTGATGTGCGCCCAGCCGTCACGGGAGGACTCGGTCTCGCCGGGGCGGAGGACCGTGACCACGTCGGCGCCCATGTCGGCGAGCATCATCGCGGTGTGCGGCCCTGGGCCGATGCCGCCGAGCTCGACCACGCGCAGACCCGCGAGGGTGCCGTTCCCGCTCGTAGGGGTGCTGTCCGTCGTCATTCGGTATGTCCTCCCGTGGTCGTTCGATGCGGGATCGACTGTAACGTGTTCTATTCCGTGCGCGGGCCGTGTCGGCGGAACCCGGCCGGGACCGATACCGTTGGGGGTTATGACCGCCCAGTCTCCGCACAGCTCCGCCGCTTCCGCCGCCGGCGACGCGAGCATCCCGCGCCGCGCTCTCGTGCTCGGGCGGGCCGACGAGGCCGAGGAGATGGCCGCCGCGCTGCGCCGGCTTGGCGTCGCGGTGGCGGTCGCGGTGCTCGAGGCCGCCCCGGATTTCGATCGGCTCGGGGACATCTGCGCCGAGTTCCGCCCGGACGTAGCGGTACCGATCGGACCGGTCGAGGACCCGGGCGTGCTCGACCTGGTCGAGTCGTTCGGCATCGCCATCGCGCCCTCGCGTGCGGGCATCGACATTGGCGCGCGCCGCGACGCCCAGCTCCGCTTCGCCTCCGAGGAACTCGGCCTGCCGGTCGCGCGCTACGCGATGGCGCGGTCCTCGGTCGAGGTCGAGCAGTCCGCCGGCGTGCTCGGCTACCCGTGCATCGTCTCGCCGGCCGAAGCGGGTGCGGGGGAGAGCAGCGTCGTGCTCTCCGCTGGTGACATCCCCGGCGCCTACGGGCGGGCCGGAGGCGGCGACGTGGTCGTCGAGACGCGGGTTTCCGCAGATGTAGAGATCGTGATGCTCGCCGTAGCGGGTGTGTACTTCGAATCCGGCGAGCGCCGCCCAGTGATCCGCTTCTGCGAGCCCATCGGCGTCGCGCGCGGCCCCGAGGGGTACGTCCGCGAGACGTGGCAACCCCAGGAGACGACGGAAGGCGAGTATGACGCCGCGCGCTCCGTTGCCGCGCGCGTGGCCAGGGCCCTCGGCGGCCGCGGCGTGTATGCAGTGCGCATGCTCGTGCGCCGCGGCGACGTGTATTTCGCCGGTGTGGGGACCGGGCCGTCGGCGACGGGCGTGGTGACCCTGTCGAGTCAGCTCTTCGACCAGTGGGCGCTGCATGCCCGGGCGATCGTGGGCGCGCCCAGCGAGGTGACGATGGTGTCCCCTGCCGCGACCTCCGTGCTCGAGGCGTCCGTGCCCGTGGAGAACGTGGGCGCCGCGCTCGACGTCGCCGAGTCCGCCGTGTGGAACTGCGAGCTCTCCAGCGAGCATTCGGCGTGGCGCTATGGCGCGGCGCTCGCCACGGCCGACGACATTCTCGAGGCTCGCGAACGGGCGCGCGCGGTGGCGGACAGGGCGCTGGGATAGGGCCCGACGAGGCGCTGGGGTCGTTCGCCGAGAAGCCGGTGTTGGGCGGCCGGGGCCAGGTGGCTAGCGCCGGAATGCGAGGCCCGGGTGGTCGGCATTCGACGATGTGCCCGCGGGCTGCTGTGGATAATGCGCGCGGCGGATTTCTCTGCTGTGGACAACCGGTTTCCAGGGATTGCGGCGCCCTAGCGTGAGGGCAATGATCAGCCGTGGCCGCACCGAGCGGGCGCGGGCTAGATGCCGATTCGCATCCCCTCGGAAGGAACGCCCATGCCCGCGCCCAGTTCCGAATTTCCCGATCCAGAAGTGCCGTCCAGTGCGCCTGGCCCGTGTTTCGAGGCCGACCTCGCGGTGGCGCCGGGCTCTATTTCCGCCGCTCTCGCTCGGATCGACGCGCTGGCGGAATTCGCGCGTGGGGAGGTTCGCGGGGCCGGGGCGATCGGCCCGCGGCCTTCGCCCTCCGCGATGGCCATGGAGTCGGCCGCAGTGCGGAGCCCGGCGAGCGAGGCGATGGACCGCCTGGCCCGCGCATGTGCCGATTACGCCTCGGCCGCAGCGCTCGATCGCCGCGGTATCCGGATCGACTCGGACCTCGCCTGGCTGCGCCGCGAGCTGAGGGAGCTGGCCTCGGTGGCGCGGAACCGCGTCGCCGCGCTCGCGGCGGAGGACGAGCGCTTCGGCGAGGCGATTCGAGCGGCTGGTGAGGGGCCGGGCACGAGGCACGCGGCATGAGCGCCGGCCTCGCCCTCGCCGCTTCGGGCGCTGCGGGCGATAGCGCCCGCGCTTGGGGCTCCGCGGCCATTGAACTCGCGGTGCTCCGCCGCGATCTGCGCGCCGCATGGCGCGGAGCGGCGGCCGAGGCGACGCTGTCCTCCTCCCGCACGATCGCCGAGCGCATGGACGCCGTGATCGCCGAGCTCGACTACCTCGCCGACGTCCTCGCGGTAGAGGGGGACAAGCTCGAGCGGGCCATCGACTCGGCGGCCGTCGCCGACCAGAACATCAATCAGAGCGGCGGCACGGCGGGCGAGCCCGGCGGCGAGGACCAGCAGCTCCGCGTGGCCTCGGCCGACGCCGCCCTCGTCGCGCGGCTCTCCGCCTCCGCCGCGCTCGATTCCATCCGCGCGCTCGAACAGGGCCCCGTCGACGCCTCGACCGTCGCAGCCTCCGCAGGCCGCGGGCCCCTCGGCGCTGTGCCAGCCGCGCTGCCGGAGGATCCCCGCTCCCTCGGCGCCGTGTGGCACCGGCTCGGCCCGTCCGAGCGTGCGGCGTGGGCGGCCCGCCACCCCGAGCTCTCCGATGCCGCCGGGCTGCCCGCAGGCTCTCGCGACGCGCTCAATCGCGCCGAGGTCGCGGCGGCCCTGGGTGCGGACGGAACGGGCAGGGACGGTTCGGCCTCTCGTCGCCTGACGGCGCTGGCCGGGCATCTCCGCGACCATCCCGGCGCGCGGGTCCTCACGCTGCGGCCCGATGGTCGCGGTGCCGTGGCCGAGGGAGATCCGGGCCGCGCGGGCAGGGTGGTCACCCTCGTTCCCGGCACCGGTTCGTCCCTCGAATCCCTCGGCGTCTCCGCGGAGCGGGTGGCGGCCGCGTGTGCGGCGGCGGGTAGCAGCCGGGGCGCCAATGGACGTGGGCCGAACGAAGCCGCGGGGACGGAGCCGTGCGTCGCTGTCGTGTGGCAGGACTACGAGGCGCCGCAGGACCTGCTCTCGGCCGCGTTCGACGAGACGCCGGCACGCGAGGGCGCCCCGGCCCTGCGCGATTTCCAGGCAGGGCTCCGCGCCATCACCGGCGGTGAGCTCGACGTGCTCGGGTACAGCTACGGCGGCATCGTCGCCGGCGAGGCCACGGCCGGCGGCGAGAGCCTCCCCGCCGACGGCCTGCTCTTCGTCGGCTCTCCTGGGGTCGCTCCGCCTGCCGATGCCCCCGGCGGTGGCGCCGGATGCGCAGACGGCGTCTCCGGCCTGTCCCTCCTCGACGCCGAGGGTCGAGCCCACGGTGGAGACGCCGAGTCCGTCGGAGCGGTGGCGCAGCGCTGGGACGCGGTGCCGTGGTGGGCGATTACTGGGACGTACGGGCCGAACCCCGCGGGCGGCGGTTTCGGGGCCGCCTCGGCGACCGTGGGCGGGGCGCCGGACCACGGCGGCTACTTCGACCGGGGCACCGAAAGCCTCGCGGAGATCGGCCGCGCCCTCGCGGGATTCGGCCGATGAGCGCGGCGGCCGAGAATCGGACAGGACGAAATGGACCTGCTGTAATGGACCCATGTCTGCTTCGATCGAAACCGCGAGCCCGCAGGAAACCTGGGAGGCCCTCGCCTCGGACCCGGACGCCGTCCTCATCGACGTGCGCACCACCGCCGAGTGGGCGTGGGTGGGCGTCCCTGACACCAGCGCGATCGGGCGCCCCGTGGTCTATGCCGAGTGGCTCGACGTCCACGGGGAGCAGAACGAACGCTTTCTCGCGGAACTCGACGAGGCCGGGGTCGGCCCGCGGTCGAAGGCGTACTTCCTGTGCAGGTCGGGCGCCAGGTCGCAGAGTGCGGCGGAGGCCGCCGCGGGGAAAGTGGCGTCCGCAGTCAACGTGAGTGGTGGCTTCGAGGGGCCTCTCGACTCCGAAGGGCACCGGGGCGCGCAGGCCGGTTGGAAGGTTGCGGGGCTGCCCTGGCGCCAGGGTTGAGCCGGGGCGGATGTGCACATCGGCGCCGTCCGCGCGAAGATGTGCAGAGATTAATCGATAAGGGAATCAGGGAGATATGCAGAACAATCGACTGCCGGAGGGCCTCCATCCGGACACGCTCGCCGTGCGAGCCGGGCAGAAGCGCACCGGGTTCGAGGAGACCAGCGAGCCGCTGTTCCTCAACTCGGGCTACGTCTACGCCGATGCGGCCAGCGCCGAGGCCGCGTTCTCCGGCGACATCGAGCGATTCGTCTACTCTCGATACGCGAACCCCACGGTCGACATGTTCGAAAAGCGCCTCGCCGCTCTCGAGGGGTCCGAGGCCGCGTACGCGACGGCCTCGGGCATGTCCGCGGTGTTCGTCGCACTCTCCGCGCTGCTGCCTGCGGGCTCTCGCCTCGTCGCCTCACGCTCGCTCTTCGGTTCGTGCTTCGTGATCTGCGACGAAATCCTTCCCCGCTGGGGCGTCGAGACCGTGTTCGTCGACGGCAAGGACCTCGATCAGTGGCGAGAGGCTTTGTCGCAGCCGACGGATGCCGTGTTCTTCGAGACCCCCTCGAACCCCACGCAGGAGATCGTCGACATCCGCGCCGTCTCCGAGTTGGCGCACGCTGCCGGCGCGTCCGTAGTGGTCGACAACGTCTTCGCCACGCCGCTCCTGCAGCGTCCGCTCGAGCTCGGTGCCGATGTGGTCGTGTACTCGGCGACCAAGCACATGGACGGCCAGGGCCGCGTGCTCGGTGGTGCGATCTGCGGAACCGCGGAGTTCATCGGCGGGCCGGTCAAGGAACTCATGCGGCATACGGGCCCGGGGATGAGCCCCTTCAACGCCTGGGTCCTTCTCAAGGGCCTCGAGACGATGTCGCTGCGCGTCGGGCGCATGTCCGATTCCGCGCTGGCGATCGCGCGCTTCCTCGAATCTCACCCGGCAGTCGCGTGGGTCACCTACCCGCAGCTTGAATCGCACCCGCAGTTCGAGCTCGCGTCCTCGCAGATGTCCGGCGGCGGTTCCATCGTGACCTTCGGCCTCGAGGGCGCGGATGCCGAGGCGCAGAAAAAGGCCTGCTACAAGGTCCTCGACTCCATCGAAGTGATCGACATCTCGAATAACCTCGGCGATTCGAAGTCGCTGATCACCCACCCCGCGACCAGCACGCACAAGTCGATGGCGCCGGAGGCGAAGGCCGCCATCGGCCTCGGCGACGACCTGCTCCGCCTCTCCGTGGGCCTCGAGCATGTCGACGACCTCATCGCCGATCTTCGCCGCGGCCTGGATTAGGCCTGGATTAGGCCTGGATTAGGCCTGGATTAGGCCCGGCCCAGACCGGGGATGCGAGCCGGGTCTAGCGCGAAAGGTCCTGCGCGAAGCCCCGCGCGCCGGGCCCGGCCTAATCCCAGCTCTTGCAGCTCAGCGGCGCCGCGCGCCAGCGGTGACGAGCTCCCTCTCGGGCTCCGCGGCGTGCGCGAGCTCCTCGGCGATGCGGTCCCGGCCGGCCTGGCCGGGAGCGTGGGAGAGGATCCGCAGGCGCTGGTTCTCGGTGAGTCCGCCCCAAACGCCGTAGCGCTCGCCCGTTCGGAGGGCGTGCGCCCTGCAGGTCGCCAGCACCGGGCACTCCTCGCAGATGCGCGCGGCATCGCGCTCATTGCGCCGCCGCTGGCCCCGCGGCGTGTCCTCGGAGTGGAAGAACAACTCCACCGGCTGCGACTGGCAGGCGCCCATGGTGCGCCAGGCCCAGAAGTCCACGGTGGGAATCAATCTGCCGGAGTCGATCGGCATGCCATACCCCTGTCATCTCGGGAACATCTGCGTCCGGAATGTTGCCCGAGGGGCGAGTTACGAACCCGCCCCGCGATGCCGCCCTGCGGAAACCCAATAGCCACCCAGGCCGGTGGCCTGAACTGCGAAAACTCAATTTCCCGTGGGGCGCAACGATTCTGAACGCAGTTTCACATTCTGGCAGTCAGAAAGGTGCCGTGGGTTAACGGCAGTAAGCGGAATCGTGAAAACTATGTGGTCTCGGGGGTCGGGAAAGGAACGTGGGCGAAACGTATCGGCGCGTGCTACTCGGAGCCGGCACCCGAATTCGTCGTCGGCGCGGAGCCCCCGGATCCCTTGCCGGCGCCTGTGCCCGCACCCGAGCTCGTCGGCGCCACCGACTCGGTGGTCGACACGGTCTCGGTCTCCGAGGAAGTCGGCGTGCCGGTCTTGCCCGGATCGGCATTCGGATCCTGCTGCGCGGAGATCGGCCACGCGAGGGTCAGGTCTCCGGAGAGCGGAGTGTCGAGGCTGCGCTTGGTGGAGAACTCGATGCACACGGTCTCCGGCTGCCCGGCGGTGGACTTCGTGCCGGGGCCGAGGGTGATCGGCACGTTGTTGGACGGTGCATCGAGAGCGCCGGGTTCGTCGGTGCCGACGATCGGCTCGACATCGGGCTCCTCGAACAGCGAGGAGGAGCACACGCCGGTCGGCGAGTAGGCCATGCGGATCTGCAGGGACTTCGCGGCCTCGGCGTCTCCGGAGAAGAGCTCGCCGGATTGGATACGCACCACGCTCGGCGTGGTCGAGCCGGTCTGGTTGCGAAGCGTGAGCGGCTGATAGACGTTCTGCTCGCCGAGCGCGCCGAGGTCCACACGCACGGGGAAAACGCCATTGCCCAGCTTGTCGAGCGGGGACGTCCAGGTTGCGCCGTAGTCGGAAGAGGACTCCACGGTCCACGAGGAGCCGGCGAGCTGGGCTTCGGTCTCGGACTTCTGCTCGTCGGGAGAGACGAGGGTCGCGGCGAATCCCACGGAGGTCAGACAGGAGAGCGCGGCGATGGTCGACACGGCGAGTCGAAATCGCATCCGCACTCCTTTCAGTGCCCCTGGTCGATAGCTTCTCCGCTTCCCGCGCGGTCCCGTCCTCGGCTTTCCAACGGAAGGTATTTCGGTATCGAATTGTTACATTTCTCGACCCGGTAGGGAAGCCCGACATGCGGCCTCCCCCCTTTGGGGCGGTGGCCCGGCAAGCATCGAGAATACCGACTCGATCCTGGGCAGAACCTGCGAAAACACCTCCAGGGAGCCGAGAACTCGCGGTGTGAATCCGACGCGGCCGCAGCGCCCGCGAGCCGAGCTCGCCAACGGGGCACCGGCCCGCCGCACGGAACCGCAAGCCTCGAGCTCCGCGCCCCGGCCGCCACCTCCGAATCACTTCCGGTGCGGGAGCGCGGTTCCGCCGGCGGGCGCGCGGGATCCCGGCCCGCCCCACGGCCGAGGGCCCGCCGTAAATGGGAGGGCAGGGGCGCGTGGCACGCCCGCCGTCATTCGGCATACGGTGAGAGGAAGAGCACAGCTCAGCCCACCACAAACTACAGGCACACCAGGAGGCCACCGGATGTCAGAGCATTCGTCGTTGAAGTTCGGATTCAAGGCCTCGGCCGAGCAGTTCGACCCGCGCGAGCTCGTCGAGATCGCCGTGCTCGCCGAGCAGGCCGGAATGGACTCGGCGACGGTCTCCGACCACTTCCAGCCCTGGCGGCACAACGGTGGGCACGCACCGTTTTCCCTCGCGTGGATGACGGCGGTGGGCGAGCGCACCGAGCGGCTGCAGCTCGGCACGTCCGTCCTCACACCGACCTTCCGCTACAACCCGGCGGTCATCGCGCAGGCGTTCGCCACGATGGGCTGCCTCTACCCGGGCCGCATCTTCCTCGGCGTAGGGACGGGCGAGGCGCTCAACGAGATCGCCACGGGCTTCGACGGCGAATGGCCCGAGTTCAAGGAGCGCTTCGCACGTCTCCGCGAATCGGTGCGGCTCATGCGCGCGCTGTGGACGGGAGAGACCACGAGCTTTGAGGGCGATTACTACTCGACCAAGGACGCCTTCCTCTACGACGTCCCCGAAGACGGCATCCCCGTCTACGTGGCCGCGGGTGGGCCGGTAGTCGCGAAGTACGCCGGGCGCGTCGGCGACGGCTTCATCTGCACCTCGGGCAAGGGCATGGAGCTCTACACCGACAAGCTCGTGCCGGCGCTCAAGGAAGGCGCGGGGATCAACGAGCGCGACCCGGAGGCGATCGACCGGATGATCGAGATCAAGATCTCGTACGACCGCGACCCCGAGGCCGCGCTGGAGAACACGCGCTTCTGGGCGCCGCTGTCGCTGACCCCCGAGCAGAAGCACTCCGTCGATTCCTCGGTGGAAATGGAGCGGCTCGCGGACGAGCTGCCCATCGAGCAGGTCGCCAAGCGCTGGATCGTCGCCTCGACGCCCGAAGAGGTTCTCGAGCAGCTCCAGCCGTACGTGTCCGCGGGGCTCAATCACCTCGTCTTCCACGCGCCCGGCCACGATCAGCGGCGCTTCCTCCAGCAGTTCTCCGAGGACCTGCTCCCGGCGTTCGCCGATCTCGAGGTGCCGAGCCAGTGGTAGCCGACGGATCCGAGGGGCTCTCCGGCCCCTCCGACCTCACCGGGCTCGACCCGCTGCTCGTCGAGGGCATGCGCGTGCTGCGCTACCCGCACACCACGGAGCCGGACGAGAACGGCGACACTGCCGAGTGGCACTGCGACGTGGTGGTCGCCGACGGCGTCCCCGCTCCCGGCTACTCCACTTACGCGACTTCGGGTGTCCGCGCCTTTCCCACCAACCTGACGACGGAGGACGGCCGCGCCATGCGGACCGAATTCGTCCTCGCGGCGCGGACCGCTGCGCGGGAGGCGGCGGACGTGATCGACGCGTGCGCGCTGGCCGCGGCCAACGGCTCGTTCCACCTGGCGCTCGGGGCGGTGATCCCCGATGCGGTCCGCCACGCCGCCCCGAACGCGCGCTGCGAGCACGTGCTCCTCGTCCAGCCCTTCCTGTGGCCGGAGCTCGAGGTCCTGCGGGACGTCGAGCCGGGGGATGGGGATGACGGCGCCGCGCCGGGTTCCGCCGCCGGCTCCGATCCCGCGGCCGGGTCCGCCGCGGATCCCGATCCTGCCTCCGAGCCGGGCGCCTTCGGTGTTCCCGCCGGGCCGTACGTACTCACGCGGCTGCAGGCCGTGCCCATCACCGGCGGCGAGCTCCGGCTCGCGGCGGAGAGGGGCGCCGAGGCTCTGATGGAGCGACTCGAGGCAAAGCGCGCCGACGTCTCGAACCTCGACCGGCCATCGGTGGTCTAGAGGGCGGTCCGGGATCGGCTCGGGTTCCCGGCCGATCCGCCTGCGCCGACTCCGGTGCGGCCGAGCTGGCAAACTGGTGGGGTGAGCACATCGAAGTCCGCCGGTAGCAACGACGGAAAGAAGTCGAAGGCCGGCAAGAAGAAGTCCACGAAGGCCTCGTCTCCGTCGAAGGCCGAATCAGGGGCCGAATCCAGGGCCGAGGCCAAGGCTTCCGCGAAGGCCTCTTCCGAGTCGAAGACGAAGAAGAACTCGACCGCGAAGCCCTCGAAGGCGAAGTCTTCGTTAAAGCCGAAGACGAAGGCATCGTCCAAGACATCGGCAAAGTCTTCGAGGAAGTCCTCGCCCAAGGCCACCACCCGGCCCACGACGAAGCCCGCGAGCCGGAACACGTCCAAGGCGAAGCACGCGAAAGCAGAGGACGCGACCGCGGCCAGCGTCTTCGTCGTCGCCTCCGAGGGCGCGACCGGAAAGTCCACGGTCGCCCTCGGCCTCCTCCGCTTCCTCGCGGGCACCGTGCAGAAGGTCGGCGTGTTCCGCCCCATCGCGCCGTGCGCGGAGGACGAGACCGACTCGATCCTCGAGATGCTCATGCAGCACACCACCGTGGACATCCCGTACGTCGATTGCATCGGCGTCTACGGCGACCTCTTCCGCTCGAACCCCGAGGAGCACCTCGACGAGATCGTGCAGCGCTATCACGCGGTCGCCGACCAGTGCGACGCCGTCGTCGTACTCGGCTCGGACTACACGGGCGTCGCCTACCCTCCGGAATTCGATGTCAACGCGCAGATCGCCGCGAACCTCGGCATAGGCGTGCTCCTCGTGGTCAAGTCCGACAATCGCGAGCCCGAGGACATCCTCGGCAACGCCGAGGCCTCGCTGCAGGAGATCCGCGGCCATCACGCCCACCCGGTCGCCGTCGTCGCCAACCGATGCGATGCCGATCGGCTCGACGACATCGCCGATGCGCTCTCCGCGACCGAACTCCCGGTCTGGGCGGTGCCCGAAGACCCGATCCTCGTCGCGCCCACGATGGGCGAACTCATGGAGGCGCTCGACGGCGAGCTCTACGCCGGCGATCCCGCGCTCCTCGACCGGGAGGCCATGCACATGATGGTCGGCGGGATGACCGCCGACAGGATCCTCGAGCGCCTCCGCGACGGTCAGGTCGTCATCGTGCCAGCCGATCGCACAGACGCAGTTCTCGCGCTGGCCTCCGCCCATAACGCCGAGGGCTTCCCCTCGCTCGCCGGGATGGTGTGGAACGGCGGGGTCGAGCCGTCCGTCGAGCTCGACCGCCTTCTCCGCGGGCTCAAGCCGTCGATGCCGATCGTCACCACCGAACACGGGACGTACGAGACGGCCGCGATCGCCGCCCACACCCGGGGGAAGATCAATTCGAGCTCGGGCCGCAAGGTGGAATCGGCCTTGTCGCTCATGGAGAAGTACGTCGATACCGACGCGCTGCTCGACCGGCTGCAGGTCCAGATCCCCGACGTGGTCACGCCGCAGATGTTCGAGTACAGGCTCCTCGAGCAGGCTCGCGCCGACCGGCGTCATATCGTGCTTCCCGAGGGAGACGACGACAGGATCCTCCACGCCGCGGGGCGGCTCGTGCGCCGCGATGTCGCGCGCCTCACGATCCTCGGCGACGTCGACGCGGTCGCATCGCGCGCCGAGGAGCTCGGCATCGATCTCGGCGACACCGCGATCCTCGACCCCGAGAACAGCAAGTACGCAGAGCGTTTCGCGAAGAAGTACGCGAAGCTGCGCGCGCACAAGGGCATCACTCTCGAGCAGGCGCGCGAGCGCATGCGCGACATCTCTTACTTCGGCACGATGATGGTCCTCGAGGGCCTCGCCGACGGCATGGTCTCCGGCGCCGCGCACACCACGGCGCACACGATCCGCCCGTCGCTCGAGGTGATCAAGACCAAGCCGGGCGTCAACACGGTGTCCTCGGTGTTCTTCATGTGCCTCGCCGACCACGTCCTCGCGTTCGCGGACTGCGCGGTGGTGCCCGACCCCAGCTCGGAGCAGCTCGTCGACATCGCCGTGTCCTCTGCGGAGACGGCCGAGCAGTTCGGCATCGATCCGCGCGTCGCGCTGCTCTCGTACTCGACCGGCACGTCGGGGACGGGCGAGGAGGTCGAGAAGGTGCGCGCCGCCTCGGAGGTGACCAAGGAGCGCCTCGACTATCCGGTCGAGGGGCCGATCCAGTTCGACGCGGCCGTCGACGCGACCGTCGCGGCGAAGAAGATGCCGGATTCCGAGGTCGCGGGCAACGCAACTGTGCTCATCTTCCCGGACCTCAATACCGGCAACAACACGTACAAGGCAGTGCAGCGCACCGCCGGAGCGGTCGCTGTCGGTCCGGTGCTCCAGGGCCTCAACAAGCCGATCAACGACCTCTCCCGCGGCGCGCTCGTCGAGGACATCGTCAACACGGTCGCGATCACCGCCATTCAAGCGCAGGCTCAGGCGTAAGCACCTCGCAGGCATGGGCGCCGCGCAGAAATAAGCACGAGCTCGGCCCCAGACCCGACAGAAGTAGAGAGGGGGACGAAGCGTGTCTCGCGTGCTCGTCATCAATTCCGGTTCCTCGAGCCTCAAGCTCCAGATCGTCGACACCGAGGGCACGGTCTACGCGACCTCGCTCGCGGAGCGGATCGGGGAGACCGATTCGGTCGTGCATGTCACGCGCGGCTCTGACGGCGAGCGCCGCGATCGCACCGTCGACCTCGAGAACCACAGCGAGGCACTCGAGGTGGTGCTCGAGCTCGTCGGCGAACTCGGGGTCCATCCCGACGACATCGGGGTGGAGATCGTGGGGCACCGCGTGGTCCACGGCGGTTCCGAGTTCACCCAGCCCACGCTCGTGGACGCCGCCGTCGAGCAGGCGATCGAGCGTCTCGCCGAGCTCGCG